>JAFMNH010000053.1 GCA_017859335.1 Rhodothermales bacterium
CTGCAACAGGGTATCGACGTCAGACATGGGTACCTCCCTGGACGGCAGCCCCGTGTTCTCCTCCGCCTAGACCTGCTTGGTCCCCTCGATGCATGACGGCCATGGCGTCCCGTCGCGTCAGGAGGCCGGCCTCACGAAACGCCTCCCGGCACCGCTCCGTGATGTCGCTCATCAGCAGGTATTCGTAGCGTGTGTCGATGACGTATGCCTTGACCTTGAGGTGCGTCAGGAAGGTTTCCTTGAACTCGTCTTTCACAATGACCACGATGGGCTTGTTGCGATACACGTATTTCGATGATGCTGCCGCCTGGTAGGCGATGCGTTTGGCCAGGCGTTCGTCGACCCAGCCGGGCAGGTACAGATCAGTGACCACCTGGCAGTCCAGCGCTCCGGCGTTGGCATTGGCCACCTGTGAATCCACCACTTGGGCGTTGGGCACCGTGACGAGATTGTCATCGGGGGTCACGATACGGGTGGAGCGCAGTCCGATGGCGGATACTTCTCCGTAGGTGCCAGCCACGGAAATCTTGTCACCCACCTGGAACGGGCGATCCGTAATGATGACCAGACCACCGAAAATATTCTTGAGCAGATCCTGGGCGGCAAATCCCACGGCCACGCCGATAGCTGCCGTGGCGGCGAACAGGCTCTGTGCATTGACCTGAAAGACGAAGCGGATGATGACATAGAGGCCAACACTCCAGATGAGTACACGGGCCAGGGGCACCATGCGCTTGTAGAAGAGGCGCCGCTCCGCCCGTCGCTCCGAAAGCCGGTCCAGCAACCAGACGATGGCTTTGTTCACCAAGTGGAAAAGCACCAGAATGACAATGGCCCAGAATATGCGCATGCCGATGTTCTGTACGACATCGCCAGCCTGCCCGAGCGTTTCTCCTACACGACGCGCCCCCGTGGGCGTATCCGATACGGTGTTTTGCGCATCCACTGCGGCGCCTGACGCATCCATGGGTTCATCCGCAGGCAGCGTGCCTTGCACGGCTGCAGCGTCCAGCACGGCTGTGGAGTCAACCAACATTGGCGCATCGGTCGGTTCCTCCGGAGCACAACCGGGACTGAGGGTAAGGACCAGGATGAGCGTGGTCCAGCGCAATGCGAAGCGCAAGGAGAAGCGCACGGGAGTTGCCGTTGGTGACGGGTCTGCAGAGGCATCACCTGCTGTGGGTAGACCCTGGATTCTGCATGCTGTTGGACCGAAGTATACAGTGCGATCCGGATGATGTCACCATGCCAGGATCCTTTGCCCGATAACCCTGTGCCCCCGGCACTCTCCCCCTGACAAAAACGTCTGCTCCGAGCGAAGGCCTTCCTACCACATGCGGGTTACGCGGGTAGCAGCGATCGAATCGAGTCGAGGGAAGTCCTGGCGCAGCACGTCTGCTGTCAGGTCCGTGCGCATGGGAGCGGCGCCATATTCGCCATTCAGGCTGTCCACCGTAGCCATGCCCCGGACGATGCGGCCGATGGGTGGGTAGCCGACCACACCGCCGGCATCGAGTGAATCCAGGCGGGTATTCTCCACCAGGTTGATGTACATGGTGGTGTTGCGGGAGTTACGTCCCGCGCGGGCAAACGAAATGGTGCCCCGCACATTGCTCTGGCGAACCGGCTCGTCCTGGATGCTCATGTCCTTCCAGACGGCATCAATATCCGGATCCCCGGAACCGCCGAATTGGGCCACGAAGCCATCAATCACCCGGTAGAATCGGGAGCCTTCGTAGTAGTTGTTGCGGAAGAGGTAGAAGGCCCGGTCCACACCCTTCGGCGACCAGTCCCGGTAGAAGCGCAGGTTGACGGGCCCTTTGCTGGTCAGCATCTCTACATCGAACGAGTCAGGTGCCGGCTGGGCCATCGTGGCCAGGGAAGGACTGCGCAGTGGGTCGGAGGAGCCGCAGCCCGTGGCCAGAAGGATGGATACGGTCAGGAACAGGCCCACGAGGACGGGTCGGGTAGAAGTATGCATGGTTACGGTCGGACGCAGGAAGGTTGGGACGTCAGAACAGGAATTTAATGGCTGCCGCGGCAACGGCCACAATCAGGATACGATGGATCCAGGTATCTGCATGCTCAAATTGAACGATCCAGCGCACGCCGATCCAGGCGCCGAAGGCCTGGAAAACAGCCATGGCCAACCCATATCCCAGATGGACCTGATCGAACCAGAAGAAGACAGCCAGGCTGGGAATACTGTAGAGGAAGACCACGAGCAGCTTGATGCCGTTTCCGCTTCGCAGCGTGAAACGGGAAATCAGCACCAGGCCGGCCAGCAGGAAAATGCCTACGCCGGCCTGGATGAACCCGCCGTAGACACCGATCAGGAAGAAGGCCAGGAGGGAGAGGGGATGCTTCGATCGAGCCGGGTCCATGGCTTCCTCGTGGATCCAGCGGGACGGTTTCAGGATGAGGACTACCAGCATGAAGGCCATCAGGAGGCCCAGGATCAGGTTCATGGTCTCCTCATCCAGGTCCACGGCTACCAGCGCCCCCACGATGGCCCCGGCAATGATCGTTACCAGGATCGGCACGGATCCTTTGGTTTGCAATGCGTGATGGTTGCGGTACGTGGCCAGTCCTACGCCGCTCTGCAGCAGCACGCCAATCCGATTGGTACCGTTCGCCACCGGAGCCGGCAGGCCGCAGATGAACACGAAGATGGGCAGCGTGATCAAAGAGCCACTTCCGGCCAGGGTGTTGATGATGCCCGTGCCGACGCCAGCCACCAGGAACAGCAGCCACTCCGCGGCGCTCAGATCGATACCCAGGAAGCCGTCCATTCAGATGCTTCTCCAAACGGAATACAGTGATGGGCCCCAGCCCATGGGAGGCATGTCCAGAGGTGGTTCAGGCACAGATCAGGCCTCTTTTGTCCGCTCTCCGTCCACCAGGCGCCAAATGCCCAGCGGATTGCCATCCCGGAGAGCCTCCGGTAGCAGGTCCTGAGGCACATCCTGGAAGCAGAACGGGCGGCTGAAGCGCTCGATGGCAGCCGTTCCGACGGAGGTCGACCGGGCATCCGTTGTGGCCGGGAAAGGACCACCGTGCACCATGGCCGAGCACACCTCCACGCCCGTCGGGAAGCCGTTCACGATCAGGCGACCACACCGCTCCTGCATGGCCCGCACGACGCCGGCGTCCATGGGGTGGTCTGCCGGGTCGGCCTGGATCGTCATGGTCAACTGTCCCTCGAGGGAAGCGATGACGCGGGTCAGTTCCGCATCGCCATCGTAGGTGACAATGGTCGTGGAGGGACCGAAGGCTTCGCCCGTCAGGGACTCATCGGCCAGAAGGGCCGCTGCGGTGGTCCGGAAGACCCATGGATTGACCCGGTTCGAGCCGGTATCGTTGGCCGTCGATGCAAGGGTTTCCACGTTGGCATGGCTGGCGCGTGCCTGGGTGGCCTCGTTGTAGGCCTTGGTGATGCCGGCATGCAGGGCCGTGCCGCCTTTCGAGTCGTCCATCGCGGCGGCGAAGTCCTGGATGAACGCTTCGGCGTCTTCGCCGGCGGGAAGGAGCACCAGTCCGGGATTCGTACAGAACTGACCCACGCCCAGGCTGACGGATCCAGCCAAGCCGGCCACGAGGGGGTCCCTGCGCGTCTTGAGGGCGTGAGGACGGATGACGATGGGGTTGATGGAGCTCATCTCCGCAAACACCGGAATGGGCTCCTTTCGGGCCGCGGCCCGTTCGGCGATGGCCAGGCCACCGAAACGGGACCCGGTAAAGCCAACCGCTTTGATGGCAGGATGATCGACCAGAGGGATACCCACATCCTCTCCGGTGCCCTGTAGAAGTGAAAACGTACCCTCAGGGAGTCCGGAGGCTTTGACGGCACGCTGAATGGCGGACCCAACGATTTCGCTAATGCCGGGGTGGGCAAAGTGGCTAACGGCTACAACCGGGCAGCCGGCCGCAAAGGCCGATGCCGTGTCGCCACCGGCTACGGAGAACGCCAAGGGGAAATTGGAGGCGCCGAAGACGGCCACGGGACCCAGCGCAATGCGCATGTAGCGCAGGTCAGGCTTGGGGACGGGCGCACGATCGGGCTGGGCCGATTCGAGGCGCGCATCCACCCAGGAGCCTTCTTCGACCAGGTCGGCAAACATCCTGAGCTGCCCGATCGTGCGCCCGAGCTCGCCGTTCGCGCGGCCTTCCGGCAGGGCCGTTTCAAGGGGCATACGGGCGACGATGTCCGGACGGGCACTTTCGAGTTCATCGGCCACCGCGCGCAGGAAGGCCGCGCGCTCAGAAGGAGACGTGCCAGCAAGGACGGCGGCAGCCTCGCGAGCCAGCTCCGCGGCGCGCCTCACCTCGGCTGCCGAAGCTGTGTGGAACGTGCCATCGAGGGCTTGGCCCGTGGCAGGGTTCATGGCCTGGAACGTGCCAGTGGATTCAGATCCATGGGAAAAGCCAATGAGGGAGCGTCCGTGAAACGTCATGGGTGGAGGGTCGGGATGAATTGGATTCCAGCAGGCCGACGCCATGTGGCGTCAGTAGCGCCAAGATACGTGGCTCATCACTCTCGGGAGGGAGTAGCCGATGAAAACCCTCCGAATCGGGAATCCCTGACACGGCGGAATGGCACGGTTTCGTACCCTGTGTTGCGGCACAGTCCTTTTTCGCCAAAAAAGCTTGGGGCTCCATCGGTCATGGAACGGCATCACATATTCCGGGCACGCGGCCTGACGAAGATGTACGATATGGGTGAGGTCCGCGTCGAGGCGCTTCGTAATGTGGACTTTGATCTGTACGAAGGCGAATTGTTGGTGCTGCTTGGTGCCTCTGGCAGTGGGAAGAGCACCCTTCTGAACATCCTGGGCGGACTCGACGCGCCGACGGAGGGCACGGTCTGGTACCGGGACCGGGAGCTGGATACGACGGACGAAGATGCGCTCACGGACTACCGTCGTCACCACGTCGGGTTCGTCTTCCAATTCTATAACCTGATTCCTTCCTTGACGGCGAGGGAGAATGTGGCCCTGGTCACGGAGATATCGGACGACCCGATGCGACCGGATGAGGCCCTGGACCTGGTAGGCCTGGCCAATCGACTGGACCATTTTCCGGCGCAGCTCTCCGGCGGGGAACAGCAGCGCGTGGCCATTGCCCGGGCCGTGGCCAAGCGCCCCCAGGTCCTGCTCTGTGACGAACCCACGGGCGCCCTCGACCTCGAGACGGGTCGCATCGTGCTTCGGGCCCTTGAACGGGTCAATACCGAATTGAAGACGGCCATTGCGGTCATCACCCACAATGCTGCCATTGCCGGGATGGGAGACCGTATTGTCAGGATGAGCAGTGGGCAGATTGCCTCAGACGAGCCCAATCCAGACCGCGTCCCCATCAATAACATCAGCTGGTAGGATGCGATCCCTTCGACACAAACTGGTGCGGGATACGTGGCACAATCGGGGGCAGGTGCTTTCGATTGCCGCGGTGGTGGCCACGGCCATCATGACGGTCCTGTCCATGCGGGGGACCTACGAATCGCTTCAGCACGCGCGCGACTCATTCTATCAGGAATCATCCTTTCCGCATGTCTGGGCCCGTCTTGAGCGCGCGCCCGAGTCCATCCGCTCGCGCATCGAAGCTATCGACGGGGTCCAGGCTGTGGATACGCGCGTCCGATTCATGGCCAACCTGCGTCTTCCGGATCGAATCGGCTCGGTCACGGGTCTGTTTTCTTCCGTGGATCCCGAGGTACACGCCCTTGGCCAGTTGGTGCTGCGTTCCGGGCGCCTGCCCGGCACCCGAGAACGTGACCGCGTGGTCATCAATGAGAAGTTTTCCGAAGCCAACGGGTTGGAGGAAGGCGATACGTTTGACGGCATCATCAACGGGCAGATGCGGCACTTGATGGTCGTGGGCGTTGCTATCTCCCCCGAGTACATGTATCCGCTGGCACCAGGCTCCATTTTTCCAGATCACGAGACGTTCGGCCTGATCTGGATGGGGCGCGAGGTGCTGGCCGCCGAATCCGACATGGAGGGCGCGTTCAATGAGGTTGCGCTGCAACTCCGGGGAGGTGCTCGCGAAGCGGCTGTCATCGATGCCCTTGACCGCATCCTGAAGCCCTATGGTGGTCAGGGCGGATACGGTCGATCCGAGCAGATATCTCATCAATTCCTGGAGGGCGAACTGGCGCAGAACCGCAACACGGGTACGCTGATTCCGGCCGTCTTCCTTGCCGTGGTGGCCTTCCTCCTGAACATGGTTCTGCGACGCCTGGTGGACACGCAGCGGCAGGAAATTGCTGTCCTGAAGGCTTTCGGCTACACGAATGCCACTGTAGGGTGGTTCTATCTGCGGTTTGCGCTGCTGGCGGTTTTCATGGGTACGGTCGTCGGCGTCGTGGTGGGTACGTGGCTGGGCCACGTGATGGTGGATTTGTATAAGGAGTACTTCGTGTTTCCGGACCTCTCGTACCGGTTCGGGGTCGACCTGGTGGCCATTGCCGTGGTAATCTCCATCCTGTCGGCGGCGGTGGGGGCACTGGGAGGGGTCCGCGCGGCCACGAGTCTGCCGCCTGCGGAAGCCATGCGACCCAAGGCGCCGGCCCGTTTCCGACCAGGCATTTTCGAGCGCATGGGATTCGAGCGATGGCTCTCGTCCACCGCCCGCATGGTCCTGCGAAACATCGAACGCCAGCCCGTCAAAAGCTTCCTTTCAGCCATGGGCGTGGCCTTTTCGGTGGCCATCCTGGTGCTCGGCATGTTCATGTTCGATGCCATCGAATACATGATGGACCTGCAGTTCAACCAGGTACAGCGCGAGGATATTTCCCTGGTATTCGAGCGCCCGTTGCCAGAATCCGTACAGACTGAAATAGAACACCACCCATCGGTGACCGAGGCGGAGATCTTCCGGAGCGTGCCGGTCCGACTCATCCATGGTCATCTGGAGAAGGAGGCGGGCATTATCGGGCGCAGGTTGGGAGATGACCTGCAGCGCATCGTGGACGAAGATGGCCGGGAAATACGGCTGCCCAGTGAGGGTATGGTACTGAGTCGTTTCCTGGCCGATGAGCTCGGTCTGGACGGACCGGGAATGGTATGGGCGGAAGTCCTGGAGGGCAGCCGGCCCGTACGGACGGTGGCTGTGGTGGACATCGTGGATGATTTCCTGGGGGCGTCGGCCTACATGGAGCTGGGTGCACTGCATCGCCTTGCCGGAGGGACGCGATCCGTGAACGGGGCCAATGTCAAGGTCTTTCCGGGAACGCGGGATGCGGTCATGGACGAGATGGCCACGCTTCCATCGATTGCCGGTGTCAGTTCGCCCCGGAAGATGTATGAGATCTTCCGGGAGCAGATGGATGAGGGCTTCCTGCTAGGCGTGTTCTTCCTGGTGTTCTTCTCCTCGATCATTGCCCTGGCCGTCATCTACAACGGCGCCCGGATTGCCCTTTCTGAACGGGGCAGGGAGCTGGCCAGCCTGCGCGTGCTCGGTTTTTCGAGGCAGGAGGTGGCGGTGCTCCTGTTCAGCGAGCAGGGTCTGATCACGTTCGTGGCCATCCCGATCGGATGGCTTCTCGGCTACTGGATGTCCTGGGCCATGGTCAATGCCTTCGTCACGGAGTCCTACCGGATTCCGTTCCTTGTGGACACGGGGACGTTCGTGTTTTCGGCGGCTGCCACCATCCTGGCCGCAGTCCTCAGCAGCCTGGTCGTACGCCGTCGCCTGAATCGCTATGATCTGATTTCCGTACTCAAAACGCGGGACTGACCCGCCACTCCCATGCTGAAACGAAAGGGACGACTGATTCTGATTGGATTGACCGTGGTGGCCGCTGCCCTTGTCATCGTCTATACTACCCGATCGAGTGGGGTATCGGCTGAGCTGGCGGTGGTCAAACGAACCGGCCTCCGAACGGTGGTCCGTGCAGAGGGACAGACCCGCGTTGAAGAGCGCTATGTATTTACCGCCCCGGTCAGCGGGCAGTTGCTCAGGATCGATGCACAGCCAGGGGATTCGGTCCGCACGGGCGATGTGCTTTTCCGGATCCTGCCGCCGCCCGACTCGGAGCAGTCCCTGCGCGTGGCCCGCGCACGCCTGGAAGCGGCCCGCTCCCAGGTGATGCGCATGGAGCGGATGCGGGATGATGCGCGGGCGGCTGCGGAGCAGGCCGCCCGCACCCTCGAACGCCAACGGGTCTTGGCGGCCGAGGAGATCCTGTCACCACAGGAGCTGGAACAGGCCGAATTGGCCGCAGCGTCCGCACGCAGGCAGTGGGATGCTGCCGAATCGGCGTTCCGCGCCACCGTGGCGGATGCTCAGAGCGCCGAAGCGCTAGCGCTGGCAGACGAGTCCGAGCGCATGCAGAGTGGCATCAGCGTTCGAGCCGTGGAAGCGGGCGTTCTTCTCTCCATCCGGGATCGCAGTGGACGGGTGGTTGCGGCCGGAGAACCCATACTGGAGACCGGTAATCTGGAACGGATGGAGGTGGTGGTGGATGTGCTCAGTGAGGATGCGGTCCAGATCCGTCCGGGCAATCCGGTCGCATTGTCCGGTTGGGGCGAAGAAGGGGTGCTGGAGGCCCGGGTTCGCTATGTCGAGCCCGCCGCCTTTACAAAATGGTCGGCACTCGGCGTGGAAGAGCAGCGTGTGAACGTAGTCATCGACCTGGTCAGCACAGGGGCCCCATGGGCTGATGGTCCGGATGAGCAGCCATCGGCCCCGATCACGGGCCGGCTTGGAGATGGCTACCGGGTGGACGCCGACATCGAGATCTGGTCTTCAGATGATGCGCTGACCGTGCCGGTGTCGGCTGTCTTCCGCGAGGCCGGGGAGTGGTTTGTTTTTGCCGTGGTCAAGGACACGGCAGAGAAGCGCAGTGTTTCCCTTGGCAGGCGATCCTCCGAAGCTGCCGAAGTGCTTTCCGGGCTGCAGGCAGGAGATGTCGTGATACGCTACCCCACAGCCGATATCGCACCCGGCGTCAGGATCCGCAATTGACCCCGTTCAAGGTCGGATAGCTACATCCCGGAGGCTGATCCGGACACGTCCCGGATCGGATTGTAATGGATCTGCGTTCATTCCCACGAAGAAGCCTAACTCGAACCTGCTGCTTTTCGTCATGTCTGAAACGCGCCATCCTCATCCCTCCGAAGTAACGCCGGAATCGATCTACGTGAATCGGCGGACGTTCATCAAACGGGCCTCTCTTGCCGGCATCGGCGGCTCGTTGGTAGCGGGTGGGGTCTGGGCCCGCCAGAAAAATGCCCCGCGGGTCGAAGGAACCTTCGACGACGATCTGACGCCGTGGGAAACGGTGACGGGGTACAACAACTTCTACGAATTCGGTACCGGAAAGTCGGATCCGAAAAAGAATGCACAGGACTTCCGCACCGACCCGTGGGCCGTGGAAGTGACGGGCGAAGTTCGGGAGAAGCGCACGTTCCCGCTGGAAGAGCTCATCGATGGCCTGACCATTGAGGAGCGCATCTACCGTATGCGGTGCGTGGAAGGATGGAGTATGGTCATTCCCTGGAATGGGTTCATGCTGAAGGACCTTATCGAGCGACTCGGA
The DNA here is from genome assembly GCA_017859335.1 of Rhodothermales bacterium. GTDB lineage: Bacteria > Bacteroidota > Rhodothermia > Rhodothermales > UBA10348 > JAAZVD01. The sequence continues at coordinate 9,542 of JAFMNH010000053.1, forward strand.
CCAACGGAGGATGCCAACTACATAGAGTTCACGACGCTCCTGGACCGTCAGCAGATGCCTGGTCAAAACAGCCCCATTCTGCCCTGGCCCTATGTCGAGGCCTTGCGTATGGACGAAGCCATGCACCCATTGACCATACTTGCCACGGGCGTCTACGGCAAGGATCTGCCGCCACAGAACGGGGCCCCTATTCGCCTGGTCGTGCCCTGGAAGTACGGATTCAAGGGCGCCAAGTCCATCGTCAAAATTCGCTTTACGAAACGGCAGCCCCGTACAACCTGGAACGAGGCGATTCCGCGTGAATACGGCTTCTATGCGAACGTGAACCCCGATGTTGATCACCCCAGGTGGAGTCAAGCCACGGAACGTCGTCTCGGCGAGTTTTTCCGTCGGGATACGCTGATGTTCAACGGATACGGTGAGGTAGCGTCGCTTTACGAGGGCATGGACCTGAGGAAATATTACTGATGCCCAGGGCCGTACCCATGGCGCCGCGTGCAAAGCGGCGCGACAGGATACCCGCCTTCAAGTCCCTGGTTTGGATGGCTTCGTTGGCCCCGGTTGCCGTACTGGCAGACAGGATCTTCCTGTTCGGGCAATTCACGGGTGGCGCGTTCGTCGACGATCCTGTGGAACTGATCCAGCACTGGACGGGGATGGCTGCCATGATCTTCCTCTTTCTGACCCTGTCCATCACTCCGCTGAGACGTCTGACAGGGATCAACACGTCGCAGCGGTTTCGTCGGTTGCTGGGACTCTTTTCCTTCTTTTACGCTTCTCTCCACGTCTTCAGCTATTTCATTTTTGACCAGCGCATGCAACTCGGTCCTATCGCCGAAGATGTGTTGGAGCGTAATTGGATCCTCGTGGGCTTCCTGGCGTGGATCCTGCTCATTCCCCTTGCTGTGACAAGTACCGGTGGTTGGATTCGTCGCCTGGGAGGGAAGCGCTGGAACAGGCTTCACCGGCTCATTTACCCGGCCGCCGTGCTCATCGTGTTGCATTTCATTTGGCAGACCAAGGTGCTGGAGATGGAGCCCTTGATCTATGCGGGAATCCTGGTTGTGCTGTTGGCAGGTCGTTGGTGGGTTCGCCGCCGGACCTGATGGGCTAGGCTGATGCACGCAGCAGATCGTCCAGCCCCTTGAGTGTATTCACGATATCGATCTTGTCATGCCGATGCGCGATGGGTTCGCACCACGCTGACCAATCGCCTCCCAGGATCAGGCGATAGGATCGTTTCCGGTCCAGAGAGGCCATGAGACTGCGCAGCAGCTGTTGGTCTTCACCCGGCTCGGACGGCATGGTTCGGCAGATACACACAAAGTCAGCCTTCCATCGCTCCTGTTCCCGGGTGAACTCCTCGTTCGGCACGTTCGCACCCAAGTACCGAACGGTATATCCCCGAAGCATGAACACGCTGCGTACGAGCAGCGCCGATATGTCATGGGCATCGGCCCGAGCGCACCCGACGATGGCCTCTTTGCCATTGGGTCTGAAGACGGCTTTTGCCGCGAAATGGTACCGCACGATCGTATCCCGGATGATCTGAGCGCTACGGTGCTCGTCGGCGATACTCATCTCCAGTTTTGCATGACGCGTCTCGATCATTCGAAGCAGACGCAACAGGATCGGCCCCAAGACCAGAACGTCCTCGGGATAGATGGTGAAAAGGTGCCCCACCATGGAATGGAACGCCTCCTCATGACCGACAATGAGGCATCCCAGGAGCACCTCGATCAGAAGATCGTCGTCATTCTGCTCGAAATGCAGTCGCAGCCCCCTCAGATACCCAACCAGCTCCTCTCTTACGCGGTGCAGCGGATGCCCCTCTTCCTGCTGCCACAGATACGCTGCCACCTGCTCCGCGTCCGTTCGAAGATGCCCACCCTTGGTCCTGTATCCGACAAGTTTGCCGGACGCGCTGAGTCGCTTGACGGTGGAGTCGTGAACTCCCAATATGCGCGCCACGGTATGGGTCGTCATAACCGCTCAGGATGGTAAAGTTGATCGGGTAATGTTAAGTAACGATGATATTAGGATGCAAGGAAGCGCTTTTCTGTTACCATGTGACCGGTTTGAGCACTACGCTCTGGTCTATAAGACCATTCAGACAATTAAACCTCACCACAGAAATCATGGAAACACTGAGCCTAGAACAATATGGTGTCGTGTACAACATGTTTTCGTTCACGATTGCGTCAATGCTGGGGGCGTTTGCCTTCTTCATCCTGGCCCGTGAACGAGTAGCACCGAAGTACCGCATCTCCCTCATTGTGTCGGCTATCGTCGTAGGTATCGCTGCCTACCACTACTTCCGCATCATGGGAAGCTGGGAGCATGCTACGGAGTATGCCAACGGCGGATACACCTTCAATTCGGATCTATTCAACGACGCATATCGCTACGTTGACTGGTTGCTGACGGTGCCGCTTCTACTGGCCGAACTGGTCCTGGTCATGGGCCTTACACGCGAGAAGTCCGAAGGGCTGCTCACCAAGCTCATCATCGCGGCCATCGCCATGATCGTACTTGGGTACCCGGGTGAGGGTGCTGCAGAGGCCAGCTCCATCATCCTGTGGGGTGTGCTTTCGTCCATTCCGTTTGCCTATATCCTCTACATCCTGTGGGGAGAAGTTGGGCAGGTCATCAATGAGCAGACAGGTCGCGTGAGCCTCCTGCTCAGCAACGCGCGTCTTCTCATCCTGGCCACCTGGGGCTTCTACCCCATTACCTACGCACTGCCCCTCTTGGGAGCAGACGTCGGTCTGGTTGGAATGCAGATTGGCTACGCCATTGCTGACGTCCTGGCCAAAGCCGGTTTTGGTGTGTTGATCTACATCATTGCCCGCAACAAGTCGGAAAACGATGGCTACTCCATGGGAGCAGCCTGATTCCTTTCTGCGGTGAGACGGGGCGGCCGGCACGGCCGGCCGCCCCGAATCCTGCAGGTCATCCTTCGGAGCGTCTATGTCCTACCTGCAGTTCCACGTCGTTTTCACGATTCCGGCTCTGATTCTGATGCGCGCCATTCAGCCGCGTATCATGCTGTCGGACCGGCGCAAGGCAAATATTTCGGTAGGACTCATTGCCGTCATCGCCTTCATTTATACGACGCCGTGGGACAACTTTCTGGTAGCCAACAACATCTGGTATTACGGAACAGACAGGGTTATCGGGATCATCGGACACGTACCCTACGAGGAGTACGCATTCTTTCTGATCCAGACGTTCATTACAGGTCTCTGGACCTTCTGGCTGCTGCACCGACCCACCGTAAGCTGGTTTGAAGGCTCCTCCTCCCAGCGAGCACGCTGGTTGGTCAGCGGGGTTTTCCTCGTGGCAGCTCTTGCCGGCTACATCATGATGGACGCCTCCGCCACCCTGTACATGGGACTGATCATGGCGTGGGCAGCCCCGGTCCTGGCCTTGCAATGGATTGTGGGAGGCCACCATCTCTGGAAGGCGAAGACGTTGGTCTTGGCCGCCTTCGTACCTCCCTCGATTTACCTTTGCATCGCAGATGCCATCGCCATCTGGAACGGGGTTTGGGTCATATCCGAGGCAACGTCAACCGGCCTCATGGTGGGTGTGCTGCCGATAGAAGAAATCCTGTTCTTCTTCGTTACCAACCTGCTCGTCGTGCAGGGAGCACTTCTCGCAGCTCATCAGCTGCAGCATTCGAAGTTGGCTGGCCTACGCCGCGCGCTGTAGAATGAGCGCTGATCGAGCGCCTTTGTGGATAGTGGCTGGGACCCTGTTGGCGTCCTCGGCAGGCTGGTTGATGGGAGGAATTCCACCTTGGATTTTATATATCCCGTGGGCTCTTTCCGTTCTCTTTTTTGGACTACCCCACGGAGCGTGTGATCACGTGATATGGGCTTCCCTCAGAGGGCGCCCTCTTCGCTTTCTCCCCGTCCTCTCTGGCTACGTAGCCGTCATGGCGCTGTACGCCCTTCTGTGGTATTTCCTTCCGGCCCTTTCGGCAGCCGTTTTTGTGGCAATGACCATCTGGCACTGGGGCTCGGCCGATGCCACGCGCTCGTTCAAACGAGCAGGGGCCCTCTGGCCGCGAGCCCTCTGGTTCCTAGGCTCCCTATTCAGGGGCATCCTGCCCATGCTCGCGCCAGCCGTGCTGTACGCCGACGTTGTGCTCTCCATCGTCGCCGGCTGGTCTCCCGGCATTGACCAGGCCGACCTGATGGCTATGATGCCTGCTGGATATTGGCTCGCCCTGATTGTCTTCGCCGCGCAGGTCGGTTGGCTGATGGTTATGCATCGCATCGGCGCCCCGATCAAGGAGGAACTAGGAGAAACACTGCTGTTGACTGTTCTCTTGACAGCTGTGCACCCACTGGTCAGCGTCGGAATCTACTTTACCTTCTGGCACGCCTGGTACCATGACAGACGCCTTCGTCTGTGGTATGAGAGCACGACCATTGGCTTGGCTGATCGATCCAAGCGCAGGGATCAGGTCATCATCATGATCATCACGCTGCTTGGACTGGGGGCCTTACTCTACTTGTTGCCGCCTGGCCGCTCGACCCTGTCGGTGTACCTCGTTGCCATCTCCATCATGACCATGCCGCATATGATTGTCGTCTGGCTCATGGATGGTCGGGAGAGCACGCTTTTGTCTACCGCGCCGGTGCAGACCCCGTAGTGCAGCACCATCAGGCCTGTGAGCAACGAAAGGCTTGCGGGCAATGCCGACTAGGACGCTTCTTCCTCGACAACCTCGAGAAGCGCCCTTGCACCCATGGAAACCTCACGAAACTGCTTTACATCCACCGTCATCTCGACCTGGGTGCCTTTGATCTGACCTGCGCGGTTTTTCTTGTACATGATCCCTTTGAAAGCGACCGGATCCTTGTCTACCAAGGATTCCATTGCTTCGGCGTTCTCGTTCGGACCAAAAAACACGCCTTGCAGGCTGGGAGGGAAAGAGTCCTTGCTCTGGAACAGGTATCCGGTTCCTTCCAATTCTCCCAACTGAGCGTCCTGGTGGGTAAACAGTGCCATCACCAACCTCTTTTTCTTGTTATAACACTCAGTTTATAGGGATCCGACCTGACCCTGTTCCGGTGGGCATCGGAAAGGAGGCCTTGAGCAACGCCTCCGAACGAAGAATCGGGAAAGCCGACGGCCCGCTTACCCATCCTCTTCTCGCTCTGTCGTACCTTGGACGCAAATCGGTTGAACCCAGCACTTCTCTCCACCATGTCCGCACTTCGTTCTTCCCCCAAGCAGCTTCTCGGATGGGCCTTCTGCATGGTCATTTTTCCGATTATTCCCTTCTCAACGGTCGTCATCACGCAGCCAACCTTCATTCACATGTTGGTGCTTCTGGCTGTCATCGGAATGATTGCTGCCGTCATCGGACGTCAATTCGCCGATTGACCTCTTCGGCGACGACCGCCCCCAGCGGTGCCGATAGACTCCTGCAGCGGCTATGGCCCTCAGCGTCGCCCTTGCTGCGACCCCGGCGGCAAAGGCTCCTACAATTTGGTAACTGGCAGCGTTCGGACGTCTGTTGATGACCTGACGACGACGAAGTAAACTCCTGAGCTGAGTTCGCTCGTGTCCACCTCGAACAGGATCTCACCCTGCGCCGAACAGGGCATGGCACCCATTTGACGGCGGCGTCCCAGCACGTCGACCAGGAACGTTTCAACCGGCTTTCCCGCCTCGCAGGCCACCCGAACATTAAGGCTGTGTTGAAAAGGGTTCGGAAAGGCGGCTACCAGTCCGTTTTCAGAGGGTAGCCCATCCTCCTCCGTCAACGTTCCGGACACAACGGGAAGACGCGTATCGCTCATCTGGATGGTTTGTCGAACCAGGTTCGTTCCTTCCCATGAAAGGATCAGCCCGGCATCTCCCACCGCATCGGAATACGCGACATCAAGGTCCAACACTTGTCCCTCGGTAACCCTCAACAGCCGACTTGCCTCTGCTGGCGATGATCCCTCGGAAAGCACCTCGATGGCCGTACTGCCGTCCAGGGCCAGCGTGAGTGTGCCCCACGTCTGGGCGTACAGCCGAAGCGATCCGCTGTTGGGCGCAATCAGGCGACCTTGCCAACGCGCAGAGAAAGGGCGCGCTACGCTTCCCGGTATGGGAGTTGCGTCGCCCCAGAACCAGCTCAAGCCGGGGTGTATCTCTTCGACGGCATCTCCCGTCCAATCGGCGCTCGCGAACAGGTCAGCGCGCAGCCCCCACGCTTCGCCATCGCCTACAAAGGCAGGTCCCTCGAAAAGCATGCGGTTAATGTTGAACAATCCCGCACCCGATTGGGCGTTCTCGAAGACCAGTGCCATGTCCATGGTCTCCTCGGGTGCCTCGATGGCCATCGTTACGTCCACGAAGGTTTGCCACCCTCCCGTGATGGGCACGTGTGTCCTTCCCAGCAACGGACCCGCTGGGCCGCCTTGCCGCAGACTGATGGTCCCCCCAGAGCCGGCTGACGCCACGCGGAAGGTGATGTGGCGCACGCCGCTCAGGTTACGCCCCCGATACAGGACCCAGTCACCATGGTCGATGTAGGCCAGGTGGCGACGACCTCCGGTTGGATCCGCACTGTCCTCCAGCTCGATACCGCTGGCATCATCGACATGCTCGGCCTCCCAGGTGCGGGGGAAAAGCAGGGTTTCCGTTCGCCCCTGTGCGCTGGAAACGGCGTTGCTTCCCGTATCCTGATACCGGGATTCGAGGTAGAGGAAAATGCGATCACCTGGGGAGCCGTGCCCATCGGGGGTCACAATCTGTATGTCGCACCCGGTATAGACATCGAGTGGATGTGCATGTTCGTCGTGGCCGATGAACGGCTGGGATTCAACGAGGGCGCAATCGATGGAGCCATCTTCGGTCGATCCATCCTCCAGATCCGTAACGGATACCGACACGGTCAGCGTATCTCCCCAGGAAAACAGCGTACCGGCCAACGGCATGGTCGTGGTCACAATGGGGGATTCATTCCCCGCGCGCACGGCGAACGAGCGTGTCACGACATTATCGAAGGTATCCCGCACCTCCAGTACGGCCGTGTAGTCACCTGCCTCCTCGTAGACAAAAGAGGCAACCGGCCCCGTCGCATCCACGCTGCCGTCATTGGTGAAGTCCCACGAGAAGGTCAGCTGATCGCCCGGGTCCGAGTCGGTGGATTGCGAGGCATCGAAAGACACCTCGAGCGGGACGCTGCCGGCCAGATCTGATGTATTGACCTGCACGACAGGCGCCCGATTTCCTTTTTCGTAGGAGATGCGGAAAATGCGCGAGTCTGCGTTGTTACCACCGAAGCCCGAGCCCCACTCGATTCCGTAAAACGCCCCATTCGGACCCATTTTAAGGGCGATGGGTCGCAGGTAGTCGTACTGATCTGCAAAAGGAAGGATGCGCAGGACGCCGCCATCATCGTCTAGAATGACCCTTTTCAGCCAGCTGCGTGTCCATTCGCCAATGAAAAAAGATCCGGAGAAATAGGAGGGAAGCGCCCCGCTGACATCGACACTAGATGGTCGGTATACCGGACCGGCGATAGCGGTTCGACCCGGTCCCTCTGTGATGGCAGGAAATTCAGCCGAAGCGCCGTAGGGGTAGTAGATCCAGGCAGGTTGGCTTGGAGGCAGCGTGGTTAATCCCGTGTTGAAGGCAGACGTGTTTTCAGGGGCGGCACAGTCGAACAGCCCGGAGTAGGTTCCCGATGCAAAGTCCCAGTCCGTGTAGGGCTTGTTGTCGGCTACGCAAAAAGGCCATCCGTAATTCCCTGCGTCCGTTGCGCGATTCCACTCGTCATAGCCCCGAGGGCCACGCACACCATTATCGGATTCTGCGTCC
>JAFMNH010000054.1 GCA_017859335.1 Rhodothermales bacterium
ATTTCTTGGCGTACCTCTTCGAGTTCCGCCCTGGTGAAACCGTGTCTCTGGGCGTGCTCCGCAACGGCACGATCATCCCGATCGAAATGGAACTGGGTAGTCAGCGGGAGATGAACTGAGAGCGTCGCCGCGCGCAGCCCTGTTCCGGATCAGCGGGTGTAGAAAAGCCCGCTCGTGACATGGGTCAGTCCCCGTTCAGCCGTTCTGAATTGAACCGGGAAGGTGCGCAGGGACAGATCCTCTGTTGCTGCAAAAACCTCAAAATGGAGATGTGGACCCGAGGAATACCCGGTATTCCCCGAGTAGCCGATCAATTCGCCTGCCTGTACGCGCTCTCCGGCTTCGACCTCAACCCCTTGGAAACGGAAATGGACGTAGTAGCCAACGGTACCATCCTCATGGAGGATCTTGACGAAATTTGCTCGTGATTTGAGGGCCGGATCCAGTCTGCCTTCCTCAAAACGCTCTACGGTTTCGATGACCATACCACCGCGTGCCGCGTGCACCGGCGTTCCTTCCGGCAGCTGGAAGTCAATGGCATACTTGCCTTCGTGGGTCTCTTGTCCGTGGAACCCCTGCCCGACCATGTAGGATTCCCCTTTTTCAAAAGGCAGTTCGTAGGCCGTGCCTTCATTGTGCTGGGCCTTGTGGTCACCCGGGACCCAAGACAAATCATACCGGAATGACCAAGAACGTCCGATATCACGCACTTTGAGGGTTACTGCGTGGCTTCGCTGTTTTCCAGCGACGCTTTGAATCAGCGGCAAGGCGACATCAGGACGCATATTGGCGGTCTGCATGTCCAGGGAGAGGGTCACCTCCCAATCCACCATACTGCGTACATAGATTTCGACACTGTTACCGGTGTCCTCAACCTCGACACAGAACGTGTTCTCGTAACACTCGGAGTAGCTGGATCCGGTGGTCACCGGGCCCATGGCTAGCAGTGCTATGAGAAGTCCTGAGTAGAGCATGTTTCCATTTGTTAACACTACGTTAACATTGGAAAAAATGCACTGGTTCCCCAGGTAGTTGCAGAGTGCTTGGAAAAACAGGGCAGAGCGGGCTACCAGGCCGCTTTCAGCGAGGCTACGTTTTCCTGTATGGCACCTCCCGATCCGAAGACGGCGCTGCCAGCCACAATGACATCGGCGCCGGCTCCGGTTACCTCGGCAATATTGCCAACATGGACTCCACCGTCCACCTCGAGGTAGGCATCCGAACCGATGGCGTCCAGCATACTGCGAAGGCGATGGATCTTGTTCGTGGAGGAGGGGATGTAGGACTGTCCACCAAATCCCGGATTCACCGACATGATCAGCACGAGATCCACCTCCGGCAGGATTTCCTCCAGAGTGGAGAGGGGCGTGGCTGGGTTGAGCGTTACCCCGGGTCGAGCACCCGCATCCCGTATGGCCTGTACCGTTCGATGCAGATGCCTGCTTGCTTCCACGTGTACCGTGATGATGTCCGCACCAGCATCGGCAAAGGCGCTGACATAGCGGTCCGGATGCTCAATCATCAAGTGCACGTCCAGCAAGACCCCCGTCTCATCGGCTAGCGGGCGAAGCGAGCGGACAACGAGGGGGCCGATGGTGATGTTGGGTACAAAATGCCCATCCATCACATCGATGTGTAACCATTCGGCTCCGGCAGAGGCGGCCTCGCGGCACTGATCTCCAAGCCTCGAGAAATCGGCCGACAGAATGCTGGGTGCCAAGATGGGCATGGCGAACGTGGGATGTCCGATACGATCTCGAGGGAGCCCGCTACCGGATCAGGAGAATATGATGAGTCCAACCGCCACGAGCAGAGCGTTGACAAGCGCAATGGGAAGGAGATATTTCCAACCCAGTGTCATGAGCTGCTGGTACTTGAAGCGCGGCAGCGTCCAACGAACCCAGATGAATACGTAGGCAAAGAAGCCGGCCTTCAGGATGACAGTCCCGATCTGCAGGGCCATCAGCGTCAAGGAGCCTTCCAGGCCTGGGAACTGCGCGATGATCAGGGATTCGAACGGAAGCATGTAGCCGCCGAAAAAGAGCGTGACGATGACGAAGGAGGCGATGAAGAAGTTTACGTACTCGGCCAGGAAGAACATGCCGAACTTCATCCCCGAGTATTCGGTGTGGTAGCCACCAACCAGTTCCTGCTCTGCTTCAGGCAGGTCAAACGGAGCCCGGTTCGTTTCGGCAAATGCCGTCACGATGAAGAGAATGCAACCAAGGGGGTTGCGGAATACATTCCATCCCAGGATGCCCCAACCACCGGACTGATCCACAACGATGTCGGTCAGACTCAGGGACCCGGCAATCAGTACGACCGACAGGACGGCAAGGCCCATGGACAATTCGTAGGAAATCATCTGGGCGCTCGAGCGCAGCCCTCCGAGCAGGGAATACTTGCTGTTGGAGCTCCAACCGGCCAAGGTCACCCCGTACACTGAGATGGAGGTCAGTGCCAGCAGAACGAGCACGCTTACATCCATGTCGGCAATCACGACATTGTGCGCGAATGGAATGAGCGCACCGGCTGTCATGGCAATGACCACCATCATCATGGGGGCCAGGGAGTGCACGAACGGGTTGGCCATGGCCGGGACAATGTTCTCCTTCATGACCAATTTGAGCACATCGGCAAAAGGCTGCAGGAAACCGAAGGGACCCACGCGGTTCGGACCGGGCCGGTTCTGCATGTAGCCTGATACCTTGCGCTCGGCATATACGAGCACCGAGGCGGAGACAAGCAGGAAGTTGACGATCAGGAAGGCGATAAGTGCCGTCCAGTACCAGGCAAGGTTCATAATTGGTCTCAGGCAGTGACGCCCGTCGATTCAAGACGGACACCGAGTTCTCCCATGGCGGAATAGGTGGCTCCCTTGAAGGCAGGATTCGACGCGGAAACCTCCTCCATGATCTGCTTGGGGCCTTTGTAGGTCATCTCATGGCCGAGCGCTGCAGCCACTGCAGGCAGGGCTACCCAACCGGGTTGGCAATTGATCAGGTTGCTTTCGTTGTACCATTTGTCAAACGGGGTACCGTGCCGGTCGGCGCGGCACTTCCCGATCTCCATGGACAGCGTACGGTTGACACCAGCAATGGCCTTTGCTGGACGCAGGCGCTGCGCGTGGCCGTCCACGTTGACAAAGGTACCCACGGTTTCAACCGCCATGGCCGCTGGCAGGGCCACGTCAGCGGCCTGAAGCGTCTGGTTTGTCGTGTTGTAGTGGTGCAGCACGACCTTGATACCGGCCAGATCGGCCACCGAGCACACACCCGATGCCACCGGATCATCTTCCATCACATACAGGACATCGATTTCTCCGGCCTCGAGACGCGCCTTGAGGTCCTGAGCGGAAGCAGCATGGATCCCCAGTCGTTCACAGCCTTGGGCGTTGGGCGTACGATCGTCCGTGCGCAGCCAGCCGTCGCCATGGCCTTCTTCGACATGCGGCAGGTACACCGGCGCGGAGGCCCCAACGGCGTCAGCCATTTTTGCCAGCAGATAATTGTCTTCCACCGTTGCCCAGGCCGATCCGAGGAACAGGATGCGGCTCCCATCGACGCCGCTCAGGCAATCCGCAGCGGCTTTCCAAGCCAACTCCCACGAGACCGGAGCGCCTTCAACCGTCGGTCCATCGGGGCGATCCTCGTTGAACTTGCGGTACTCGAGGCGCTCTTCGTCGGCCAGCCAGAATTCGTTGACATCCATGTTGGTCCGCGGTGTGACCTTCATGATCTGGTTGTCCTTGACCCAGTAATAGCAGTTGGAACCCTTGGCGCCCACCGTCGAGACCGAGGCCGTCTTGCTCATCTCCCAGATACGGGCCTTGAAGCGGTGATCCTTGGACGTGAGAGCACCCACCGGACAGATATCGATGACGTTCATCGAGTAGGGTTCGTTGAACTCCACACCCGGTGGCGTCATCGGGTAGTTCTTGACACCCCGTTCGATGATGGTCAACTGATCGCTCTTCGATACTTCGCGCGTAAAGCGCACGCAGCGCGTGCAGTTGATGCAGCGCTCGCCATCAAGCACGACCCGGGGTCCAAGATCGATATGCTTGGGTTTATGGACTTTCTCGAACTCGAAACGCGATCCCTCAGGACCGTGCTTGTAGGCTTGGTTCTGCAGGGGGCAGTGACCAGCCTGGTCACAGATCGGGCAGTCCAGCGGGTGGTTGATGAGCAGGAACTCGAGCGTGTCCTTCTGTGCCCGTTTTACCAGCTCGCTACTGCGGTGCGTCTGGACGACCATGCCATCTGCCATCTGCATCGAGCAGCTTGTCTGCAGTTTCGGCATGAACTGGATGAGCGGATTACCGTCCTCGTCGGTGCTGATCTCGCCCGTTGCACGGTCACGCTGCGGCATACCAACCTCCACGAGGCACTGGCGGCAGTTCGCCGGCGCAGACATGGCCGGGTGGTAGCAGAAGTGGGGCAGATCGACGCCGTTGTCCAGACAGAACTGGAGCAGGCCGTGCTGCCCCTCGAATTCGAACGTCTGGTTGTCAATGGTGATAGTCGGCATATCGTTCAGTTTCGGTCGATTAATCGGACGCGAGGCATGTTCAGGCCATGACCAGGTCAGCACCCGAAGGGACGAGGGACGGCTTGCATTTGGCTTCGAACTCGTCGCGGAAGCGGTCGATCGTGTAGCGAACCGGCCAGGCTGCTGCATCCGCCAGAGCACAGACCGTTCTGCCCTCCATCTGCGAACACAGGTCCATGAGCAGATCGAGGTCGCGCAGGTTGCCTTCGCCCTCGTCAATGCGTGTCACGATGTTCTCGAGCCACCCGGTTCCCTCGCGGCAGGGCGTACACTGTCCACAACTCTCGTGATGGTAAAAATGGGTGATGCGGCGCAGGAAGGACACCATATCCGTGTCCTCATCCATGATCAGCATACCGCTCGTTCCCATCATGGAGCCTGCTTCGCGCAGCGAGTCGGCGTCCATGGTCACCCCGTCGATCATGTCGGCCCGCAGGACGGGTGTCGAGGATCCGCCGGGTACCAGGGCTTTCAGTTTCTTGCCGCCGCGCATGCCACCGGCCACCTCGTAGATGAGGTCGGAAATCAGCATACCCGTCGGGTATTCGTATACGCCGGGGCGGTTGACATGGCCGGAGATCCCATAAAGCACCGGACCTGGATGCGACTGGGCACCAATCCCTGCATACCACTCGCCACCGTTGCGGATGATGAGCGGTGCACATGCGAGCGTTTCCACATTGTTGATGGTCGTCGGGTATCCCCAGACGCCTTTCTGGGCGGGGAAGGGCGGCTTGATGCGTGGATAAGCACGTTTTCCTTCGAGCGAGTTCATCAAGGATGACTCTTCACCGCAGATGTAGGCGCCTGCCCCCTTATGGATCACGATGTCACAGGAGAAATCCGACCCCATGATATTCTTGCCGACGTAGCCCTTGTCGTAGGCTTTCTCGAGCTCGGCTTCCATGTGCGTAATCCAATCGGCAAATTCGCCCCGGATGTACAGGAAACCCGTCTTGATGCCCATGGCATAGGAGGCGATCAGCATCCCTTCAAAGACAGAGTGGGGGTTGTACTCGAGCAGCTGTCGATCCTTGAATGTGCCGGGCTCGGATTCGTCACCGTTGCAGCACAGGAAGCGAGGGACGTCGGGGTCAATTGGGGGCATGAAGCTCCATTTGAGTCCCGTTGGGAACCCTGCACCACCACGCCCCTTCAGGCCGCTTTTCTTCACCTCATCCGTCACGGATGTTGGATCCCACTTGTCGGTGGTCAGGATCTCACGCAGGGCGCTGTACCCCTCATGGGCTTCGTAGACATCCAGCTTGTGGAGGTCTTTTACCGGGGGAAGCAGCACCCGCTTGTAATTGCGCCAATCGCCTGCTTTGCTCATTGCGTTCGGTTGCTTTGTAGGGTTCTTGCGTTCGGCGGGAGCCTGCTATCGGGTCGTTTCGCTTACGGGACCGGCCTGGTAGGCTTCGGTGTGTTCCACGTCCGAACGGCGGTTGCCTCCCAACTCATCCTCATCCTGCGGCAGGGTCACGGAGGTAAAGGCTGGCATCCGGTCTTCGCGAAGGGCATCGATCAGGGCATCGATCTTCTCCTCGGTCAGGTTGTGGACGTACGTACCGTTCGTGATCTGCAGCATGGGAGCCGATCCGCATGCTCCGAGGCACTCCGCTTCCTGCACCGTAAAGATGCCATCTTCGGTGGTCTCACCCTTGTGCACGTTCAGCTTTTCCTCGAGGTAGTGCAGCATGTCGAAGCCGCCGCATAGCTGGCAGGAGAAGCAGGTGCATACGTCCAGGACGTATTTCCCCTTCTTTTCCTTGAAATACTGGGTGTAGAACGTGGCCACGCCGTAGGCATTGGCATAGGGAATGTTCAATTCATCGGCCACCAACTGGACGACTTCCGGAGGCAGGAAACCGAACTTCTCCTGAGCCAGCCACAGGGCGCGCATAACCGCGCCGTCGGCCGTCGGATACCGGGAGATCCATGTTTGGATCTGCTTTTTCTCCTCGTCCGAAAAGTGCAGTTGGTCGGCCGGGATGACCGGATCCGGTTTACGGTCCGGGAGACCTACTACGGGGTGCTTGATGAAATCAGCCATGTGGGGAAGCGCCGCCTGGTGTTGAAGTTCTATTTGTCAGCTTCGCCGAGGACGGGGTCCACGGTTCCGATGAGAATGACCATGTCGCCCATGTGGGCCCCTTCGAGCAGGTGCTCGAGGCCTTGCAGGTTGGTGAAGCTTGGAGAGTTCATGCGCGCCCGCCATGGATATCCTGTTCCGTCGGACTGCAGGTAGAAACCGAGTTCACCTTTTGCCGCCTCGATGGCGTGATAGGTAGCAGCACCCTTGGGCGGTGCCACACCGGTATCGGTATACATGAAATCATGGATGAGGCCTTCCATGGAGTAATAGACCTCGTCCTTATTCGGATAGGCGCGCTTGGCGTCATCCGTTCGCACCGGTCCTTTGACCGTCTTGAGTTTTTCAAGACACTGTCGAATGATCTTCACGCTCTCCTTCATCTCCTCGAGACGCACGAAATAGCGGGCCAATGCATCGCCTTCGGTGCGGATGGGAATGATGAAGTCGACCTCGTCATACTTGAGGTAGGGCTCGAAGCGTCGGATGTCATGGGCCACGCCCGAGCCACGCAGGTTGGGACCGGTAAGCCCCATGCGCACCACATCGTCGGCTGACATCTGGCCGATGCCCACATTCCGGTCAATCCAGATCCGGTTCCTGTTGAGCAGTTTTTCCCAGCTTTCAACAGCCTCCGGGAAGCGGTCGGTGAAGTCCTTGATGAGGCCGATGCCAGTCTCGTTCACATCCGTGGCCACGCCGCCGATGCGGGAGTGGGAGACCGTCAGTCGTGCTCCTGCCACCTCGTCAAAGATGGCGTAGATGTCCTCACGGTACTGGAACGTCCAAAGGAATACGGAAACAGCACCGGCATCCATGAGGCCAACCCCCATCCAGATCAGGTGGGCCGAAATGCGGGCCAGCTCGGACATCATCATCCGGATCCACTGAGCGCGCTCCGGTACTTCGATGGCGGCCAGTTTCTCAACCGCCAGACACCATGCCACATTGTTGGCATAGGGCTGCAGGTAGTCCATGCGGTCCGTGTAGGGCATGAACTCCTGATAGGTCTTGTTCTCGGCAATCTTCTCGATGCCGCGATGCAGGTACCCAATATCGAGGACGCTTCTCTCGATGGTTTCGCCATCGAGTTTCACCACGCAGCGCAGTACGCCGTGGGTGGCCGGGTGCTGCGGACCGATGTTGAGCACCATCTCGTGCTCGAGCGGATCGGCAGGCGCACCGTCACCGGACGTCTCAAGCCAGGAATGCTTGGTTTCGAGTCGCTTGTACAGCGCCTCGTTGTGCCGGGGCCAGAACTTCAGCGTTTCCGACCAATCTGTCTGGGAAATCGAACTCATCAGTCGTTGTCCTCCTCGCTCTTGACTTCCTGGAAGCTTTTTGGCGGCTTGTGTCCGTGGGCTGCAGGGAAGGGATCGCCGGTCAACTCGCCTGTCGGCGACTGTGGCGGAAGGGGAAGAGACCCGGGAACACCAAGCAGCGGGAATTCCTTGCGCAGCGGGTGGTACTCGAAGTCCTCTGGCATGTACATGCGGCGCATGTCCGGGTGCCCGTCAAATGTGATGCCGAACATGTCGTAGCACTCACGTTCGTTCCAGTTGGCGGCCGGGAAAATGCCGGTAACGGTCGGCGCCGTCATGGTATCTTCCTCAACCCGGATCGTGATACGGATGCGTTTACCACCCTCGATGTTCACCAGATTGTAGAACACCTCGTAGCGCTCTTCTTCCGTAAAGCGGTCGATGCCACCGAGATCCGCCAGGTAGCTGAAACCCTTTTCCTCACTCAGGAAGCGACAGACTTCCACGATGGCCTCCCGGTCAACGAGAACCGTGTGTTCGCCTGCGTAGACCACCAGGTCACGAACGCTCTGGTCGAAGTGGGCCTTGAGGGCATCCACGACGTCCGCCACCTGCGTCGTTGCCTTCGCATGCGGATTGTTGGCGACGGCTGTTTCCGGCTCCTGCGGAACGAAATCGAACGGTAGCGTGCTGGGCGCCTTGGGCGTCTTTGGAGAATCTGCCATGGAGCTCATCGGATGGACAATCCGGAGGGGGATACCGTAGTATCGCCTTCCGGGGTGATGATTTTTGGTCGCGCCGGTGCAATGCTCGGGGACTCCTTGCCGGAAATACCATCCTGCGCTACCGAATACTCGTTGCGCACTTTTTCCTGAATGTCCATGAGGGCATGGATGACGGCCTCGGGACGCGGCGGGCACCCCGGGATGTAGACGTCGACGGGCAAGAAGTTGTCAATGCCCTGCACCACACCATAGCACCGGTGCATGCCACCCGAGGAGGCGCAGGCACCCATGGAAATACACCATTTCGGGTCGGCCATCTGATCCCACACCCGACGGATGGTATGCGCCATTTTGTAGGAGGCCCAACCAGCAACGATCATGAGATCAGCCTGGCGTGGGGAGAAGCGCATGGCCTCGGCACCGAAGCGAGCCACATCGTACTTGGGCGCGGCAAAGGCCATCATCTCAATGGCACAGCAGGCCAGGCCCATGGGCATGGGCATCAAAGAGTTGGAGCGGGCCCAGTTTACCACCGCGTCGACGCGGGTGGTCAGGAATCCCTCCTGGAGGGCGTTTTCAGATCCCATGGTAGAAAAGTTGGGGTTGAAACAGGTTCGGAGCGGGGATCAGTCGAATTCCAGGCCGCCCTTCTTGATGTCGTACACCAGACCGATGGTCAGGATGATGACAAACAGGAGGACAACCGCCATGACGCCCGGGGCAGCACCTGCCGCGATGAACTCGTCAAAACTGACGGCCCACGGATACAGGAATACCACCTCCACGTCAAAGACAATGAAGATCATGGCCACCAGATAGAACTTGACCGAGTAGCGTTCCCGAGCGGAGCCAATCGGATCCATCCCGCTCTCGTATGAGGTCAGCTTGATCTTGTTGTTCCTGCTCGGACCCAGCAGAGAGGCTGCTTTGAGCAGGGTAAAGGACAGGCCGGCTGCAATACCGAGCTGGATGAACAACGGGATGAAATCCGAGAGCATGATGCTTCCGCCTCCGTGGCGGCTGAATCAGGACAGTCTTGGGACAAGGACGAAGCGCGACCCGTGCCGTTGAAGTGGTGCGGATCACCGGCAATGCCCCGGACCGGATGGCTAATCCAAAGGTGGTTTGAACCAAGTTCGAGGGCAGATCTTCAGGCTCAAGAAAGTACCGATCAAAGCCCTGTAGGTCAACGAATTCCCGCACAAGATTGGGCAATTGATCGCTAGTTCGCAATCCTCCAGGGCTCCGTGTCCATTGATTTGGTTACGGACCCGTGAGGGCGTTCCTGTTCCAGCGTGTTCAGGCCTGGGCACGTAACCATGAAAAAGGGCGCCGCGCGCATGCGCGCGGCGCCCTTTCAAACAGCCTTACGGTGTACCGACCGCTGGGTCGGTATGAACCGTTTACTGAAGGGTGTAGGTCAGGCGAGCCTGTCCCATGCGGCCCATCTGCGGCGCACCAATGAACTCGCGGTGCATGTTGTCCAGCACGTTGCTGATCTGCAGATCGATGCGCAGTCCGGGCTGGAAGCTGCCCATGTCGAACCCTGCACCCACGTCGAGGAGCATGTAGCTGTCAACGTCACCCACGTAAGGCCCGGAAAGTACTGGGAATCCATCCGTGTACCGACCCGCAGCATTGATGGAAAGACCGGAGTCGAAGGCATATTTGAAGCCGGCGCTTCCCTTCAACTTGGGAGCGTTCAGGGACAACTCCAATCCCGTTCCGGCTTCGTCCAACTCCTCATCATCGAAATAATCATCGGTGACGATGGACGCATTACCGAAGACGCTGAGTTGATCACTGGCCAGGTACTGGAAGGCAATGTCGGCGCCGTAGAAGGACACCTGACCGAAGTTGCGGTAGGTCAGCATCAGCTCGGGTGTTTTGCCCACACCCGGGTTGTTCTGCTCAGGCTGCACAATGGCCACGGGCGTGCCTGCGCTCGGGAGGGCATCTCCGGCAAGCGCCACCAGCAGCCCGGCCGCCTGCTGCGCAGAAACACCGAATTGCCCCAGTGCTCCCGCAAGCTGTGCATTGTTCGCGATACCGGTAGCAATAGCTGCCGTCAGGTCATTGGCCAGGTTAGGTACGATCACGAACGGCGTCTCCATCAGGAGGGGGCCTACGAAGTTGTCACGCTTCGTCCAGTAGCCATCCGCCGTGAAGAGGAGCTTCTCGCCGATGATACCCTTGTAGCCGACTTCGAATGTGTTCGTTACGGTCTGGCTGAGCGGTTGGACATCCACAAGATCCCGCTGCGAAGAAATCTGTACGGCTCCGGTGGAGGTATTCAGGAAAGCGAGCAAACCGCCCGAAAACCCATTGACCTGCGTCAGCTGCGGGTTCAAGAGCGCCTGCAAGGTACCTGCTGTTGCCGCATCCACCGGCAGGCCGGCAGCACCCAGCATGGCGGCGAGCGTTCCAGCCGGAATGGCCGCAACGCCCTGGTACATGGCGGCGTACGTTGCATCCAGTGGCAAGCCAACGGGCTGTGGAGCGCCGAGGGACGCAGGGTTCAGGCTGGAAGCAACCAGATCCGTTCCTGCAATCCCGGCATAGGCCGCGTTACGTTCCCAGTTATATCCATCTGCGGCTCCACGTCCACGAATGGCAATATCCGTGCCCGGAATGAATCCGGCGATGATGTTCAGGAAGTTCGAGTTCGTTCCGTGCGAGGAGTACGCCCGGTTGAAGGTTACCCTGAACGAGTTCGCACTGTTCGGTTTGAAGACCAGCGCAGCGCGCGGGCTCAGGTTGATATCCTGATTTCCGATGGACGAATAGTCGGCGCGGACGGCAGCCGTGAAGTCCAGCTTGCCCGTCAGCTTCGTGGTCGACTGCAGGTAGCCACCGAACTCATCGATGCCTTCGTCCGTCTGGATGGTGCCTTCCGTATCCGGACGCGTCATCTCGAAGTCAGCACCTACGATGATGCTCTGGCGGCCACTCGTGTTGTTCCAGTCGTACTGCGCCTGACCCACGAGTTGCGTCGAGTTGTCGACAACGTCGAAGGCGCCGTACACGCGGGACTTGCCCGCATCATTCCTGTTCAGGTATACCTGAGCGAAGAAGTTATCCAGATTGAGCCGAAGTTGACCGTAGGAGTAACCGTAGCCTTCGGCCTGTAGCGTTCCTACGCCGGAAAGCACAGTAGCCTTGAGAGTCGAGTAGCCGACGTTGGCAGACAGGGAGCCCGTTTCACTGAAACGATACTCCAGATTACCGTTGATATTGGATTTCGAATAATCCGTATCCCGTTCGCCGTCGATGGCAATCTGGCCTGCATCGTGGGGGTCGTTCGGATCCAGGGCCCAGTCTTCAGCCTGCAGATAGGTCCCCGTAAGCTTGTATCCCAGCTTGCCGTTCGATGCTACGCCGGCATGGCGGAACTGCCCGCCGAAGAGAGACTGCTCACCACCCTGTACAGAAATGGTGGTACCCGGATGGGAAAATGGATCCTTGGTGATGAAGTGTACAACGCCCGCGTCAACGCCGGCGCCATAGAGTGCCGATCCGGGGCCACGAACCACCTCAATACGATCCACGTCGATACCGATGTTCGGCATGATGGAGTAGAGGTTCACAGCCAGCGATGGCACGGCTGCCTGACGGTAGTCGGTCATGACGAAAGCTGATCCGCCAAAGGCGTTGTTGAATCCGCGAAGAACCATCTCGCGGCGGTCAACGCCCGTTTGCTGCATGTCCACGCCTGGTGTCGTGCGAAGCGCTTCCACTGAAGACCCGCCCACGCTCGACTCGATATCCCTGGCGGAGAGCACCGAAATGGATGCCGGCGCATCAAGGGCCTTCTCCTGTCGACGGGATGCGGCAACCACAACCGTGTTCAATTCCAATCCAGTCTGGCTGAGCGCGCAGTCGAACGTCGTCGAACCACCTGATGTCACCGTCACTTCAGCCTCGCAATCCTGGAAACCAACATAGCGGGCCCGAACCGTGTAGGCGCCCGGTGCAACACTGAAACTGTAGCGACCATCCATATCGGTGGCAGCACCCGCCACGATGGAACCGTCATCAGAGAGGGCTACAACGTTGGCTCCGGGGAGCAGCGCCCCGTCTTCTTCGGTGGTAATCGTTCCTGTAATCGTGCCGTTCTGCTGTGCGGCTGCCGGGAAGGCAACAAGGGCGAACATCATGATCGCCAGGGTGCACGTAAAACGTGAAATGAGATGGGTCATTTGGCTCTCCGGAGGGTGAAAGATCGCGCCGGGGAAGTCGACTCCAGGGAGCGCTTCTCGGCATGGGCCACTGAGGCCGACCCGCAAGAATAACAATTTCCGGATTCACCTACACAATATTGCCCATCTATGCGTCGTGATGGCGCTTCAGTGGGAACGGTGACGAAGCGCCTTTCCGGGTCGCATCCCGGTCATTTCTTCCAGATCAAGTACAGGGACGCCACCGACAAGCACGTGGACTACACCCTGTGCAAAGTGATGGGGATTTCCGAATTCAGCGGTGTCGATGATGGTGGCAGGGTCGAACAGGGTGATATCGGCCAGGGCACCTTCCTTCAGCAGGCCCCGATCCGCCAGGTTCAACCGCTCGGCCGGCAGGCCGCTCATCTTGTGGACGGCTTCCTCCAGGGTCAAAACGCTGTCCTGCCGGACATAGCGGCCAAGCACCCGGGCAAAAGCGCCGTAATTGCGGGGGTGGGGGACACCCTCGTCCATGGCCGGGATGCCGCCATCAGACGAGATGGAGGTCCAGGGATGTCGCATGATGGTACGCACGTCCTCATCGGACATGGAGTGGAAGACACCCGAACAACTGCCCGCTTCGACGAGCTCCATGGCCACATCAGCGGCGTTTGGGACCGTTACTCCCAGTCCGCGGTCC
The DNA here is from genome assembly GCA_017859335.1 of Rhodothermales bacterium. GTDB lineage: Bacteria > Bacteroidota > Rhodothermia > Rhodothermales > UBA10348 > JAAZVD01. The sequence continues at coordinate 13,491 of JAFMNH010000054.1, forward strand.
ACCAAGATGTCCGCCAGGCTTTTCCCATTGAACGATGCATCGAAACCGCATCGGGCCGCCACGATGGTCGATGGGTCCGCGCCGCGCTCCTCGGTAATGTGGTCGATGACTTCCTGTCGGATACGCATCCGCTGCGCCGCATCACCCAGTCGTTCCACCAATGCATCGAAACCGCCGTCCTTGGCCCAGGTCGGAAACAGGATGGTCAGTCCGGTGCTGGATGCGGTGTAGGGATATTGATCCGAGGAGGCATCGACGCCCTGCGCACGAGCTCCATCGATCATCGCCAGGGACTGTGAGGCCATGCCCCATCGGCCCTTGCCGATGACTTTGTGATGGGTGATCTGCACGCGTGCACCGGAACGGCGCCCTACTTCCAGCACCTCGTCGACGCTTTCCAGCAGCCGGCCGCCTTCATCCCGGATATGGGAGATGTACATGCCGTCATGATCGGCGACAGGGCCCGCCAGCGTCGCTACTTCATCCACGTCGGCAAAGGCACCGGGCGTGTACTCCAGGCCAGAAGAGAGACCGAATGCCCCATCCTGCATGGCTTGTTCGACCTGGCGGATCATTTCATTGATGGATTCGGTCGATGCCCGAACATCATCCTCTCCTAGTACGCGTGCCCGCAGCGAACCGTGGCCGAAGAACACGCCGACATTGACCGCGGCCGGATTCTCGTCCAGATAGGCCAGGAAGGCACCCACATCGCCCATCGAGGACCCGTCCTGACCGCCCAAAACGGTGGTCACACCCTGCCGGATGTAGTTCTCCGCATCCGGTCGCTGCACCACGGCGCTGCCTTCGATGCTGCCGCCCGTGGCATGGCTGTGGATGTCGATGAAACCAGGGGCGGCCACCAGACCGTCTCCCTCAATCCGCCTTCCGGCGCTGGCATCGGCCAGGTCTCCGATGGCGGCAATGCGCTCCCCGCGGATGCCTATATCTCCCGAGAAGGCGGGCTGCCCACTACCGTCCACAATGGTGGCGCCATCGATGACAATGTCGAAGTCAGCGCGCTCGCCGGCGCATCCGGCCAGCAGGAAAAGAAGGGCAACAAGCGTGCGTTTCATCGTTCTCCCCGGAATACGGCACGACCACTCATCGTACCGGTATGCTGGCCATCACGCAGGACGTGACCGCCGTTGACAAATACATGGTGCATGCCCGTAGCCAGCTGGTGTGGGGCCTCGAAGGTGGCGTGGTCCTGAATCGTGGCCGGGTCGAAAATGGCGATATCGGCGTAGTGGCCTACCTGCAGACGACCGCGGCCCACGATGCCCAGGTTGTCCGCCGGGAAACTGGTAAGTCGTCGGACGGCTTCTTCGAGCGTTATGATGCCTTCATCCCGGACGTACTTGCCCAGCAGCCTGGCAAAGTTGCCATAAGCCCGTGGATGCGGGTTGCTGTTCAGGTTGTCGCCCTCCGGAGCAAACGAGCCCGCGTCGGAATCGAAGGCCATCCAGGGCAGGGCAACCTGCTTGCGCACGTTTTCCTCGGACATCAAGAAGTACACCGTGCCGACGCGCGTTGAGTCGTGGATGACCAGATCGATGGCCACGTCCTCGGGTGTCGTGCCCCGCTCCTCGGCAATGTCAGCCAGCGTCCGGCCGGTCAGGTAGCGAAGGGAGTCCTGCCGGAAGCCCACCACCATGATGCCTTCCGGACCGGCAGCCAGGCCCAGGTTTTCCCACTCGTTGGTGGGCGTACGCATTTCTTCCAGGACACGGGCTCGCGTTGCGGGATCCATCAGCCGTTCGCGCCATGCGCCGAAGCCACCTTCCTGCACCCAGGGTGGCATGTGGGCATCCAGACCCGTGGCCCCGGCCACGTACGTATACATGTCGGCCGTGATGGCCAGACCCTCCGCGCGGGCTGCCTCGATACGGGCAATGGCCTCATCCATTTTGGGCCAGTTGCTTTCGCCGGCCGCCTTCAGGTGGTACACCTCCGCCTTGACATCGGCCTCCTGGGCAATCGTGATCAGTTCCTCAAGGGCCTCCAACAACTGATTGCCCTCGGAACGCATGTGGGAGATGTACATCCCGCCATACTCGGATACGACTTTGGACAGCTCAATCAGCTCTTCCGTGTCGGCGTAGAAGGCCGGAGCGTAGATAAGGGATGATCCCAGGCCCATGGCGCCGCCCTCCATGGCCTGCCGCACGAGGGCTTTCATGCGCTCCAGTTCCTCCGGTGTCGGGGCGCGATCCTCATATCCGACTTCGTGGATGCGGACCGTCGTAGCACCAACAAACGATGCCACATTCGTGGCGATGCCCTGCGCTTGCAGCATTTCCAGGAATTCGCGTAAGGTCGTCCACGTGGGGCGGTTGTCCGCGCGGTACTCCTCTTCTTTCATCTGCTCGTTGAGCGGACCCTCGGACCATCCTTCCCCGAAGACCTCGAGTGTCACGCCCTGCATGATGTCACTCATGGAGCGACCGTCCTCGCGCAGGTCACCCGGCGCCCAGGACAGCATGTTGATGAAGCCCGGCGTCACGGCCAGGCCGGACGCATCGATCTCGTTTGCTGCCGTCAGTTCCGACAGGTCGCCGATGGCAGCAACGGTGTCCGCATCGATGGCCACATCGGCCACGTACGGAGCGCCGCCCTCACCATCGTACACCGTTCCACCGCGAATGATGGTCTCGTGATCCGGGGAGGCACAGGCTGAAAGCCCTACCAGAAGGAGGGTGAAAATGAAGATCCGCATGGGCCTGAGGGGTTCGGGAGAAGGGGTCGGCGTCTGCCATGGATCATGCATTTCAGTCCCGCCCCCGCCGGTTCACCATCGTTGCGTGTGACTGGTCCACAGCCATCATCAAGACCTCCGATATGTTGACATGGGCCGGTCGGGATGCGCACCAAATAACGGTTTCGGCCACATCGTCCGGCGTCAGGGGATTCGTGTCCGAATACACCGAATCGGCACGCTCATGGTCACCATCGAATCGGACCAGGGAAAACTCCGTTTCAACCAGTCCCGGGTCCACCGAGCTGACGCGTACCTTCGTCCCATGGAGATCCATTTTGAGCCCCTCGTTCAGCGCCCGCACAGCGTGTTTTGTGGCGCAGTACACCGTACCACCCGGGTAGACCCAGCGCCCCGCCGTGGATCCGATATTGATGACGTGCCCGTGGTTGCGATCGACCATGCCCGGGACCACAGCGCTTGTCATGTGGATCAGGCCTTTGACGTTCGTCTCGAGCATACCCTCCAGGTGCTCAGGGCGCGTTTCATAGGATTTGTCGAGCCCCAAGGCCTTCCCGGCGTTGTTGACCAGGATGTCAATGTCACCCCAGCTATCGCCAAGCGAACCAACGGCTTCGAAGACGGCATCCCGATCAGCTACGTCGAGGGCAATCGTTCGTGATTGCGTGGAGAATTGCTGTTTGAGCTCCTCTGCAAGGGCGTCGAGGCGCTCTGCACGTCGTGCCGCCAGGATCAGGCGCGCGCCCTCACGCGCGAACGCGACCGCGCAGGATCGACCGATGCCGGAAGAGGCGCCGGTAATGAACACAATTTTGTTTCTGAGGTTAGACACGTTCTATGGGGAATGAAGGACCAAGGACTTCGGCTGTACAGGATACAAAAAATGTCGCCCCCACTTCCTTCTTTTCGATGCCTTTGTCCTCATATATAACGGCCCCGTAGGGTCCTCCTGGTATGGCCTTTTTCGTGCGACCACTCGCTTTTGCGGTCTTTTCAGTTTTTCTCGCGCTTCCTGCTTGGTCACAGGGCATTTCCGGTGCGCGTCAGGTCTGTGACGGGGGTATGGCTGCAGGTTTTGCCTGTTCAAACGTGG
>JAFMNH010000152.1 GCA_017859335.1 Rhodothermales bacterium
CAGGTCATACCGCTTCATCTCACCCGTATCAGGATTCAAGGAGGCCACGTACCCTCCCACCTGCCCACAGAACCATACCGTTCCATCGGGCGCCACGAACGGATCCCGCGGGCGCGTACGCTCCCAGGGCACCGTCCACTCGGCAATGTCCACGCCAGCCGCCATCCCGGTCTGCATGTCCTGGGCATGGGCGTATTCAGAGGGCTGGAGGAACAGCGCCAGAAGAAAGGCGCAGAGCAAAGTCAGGGTGGGTTTCATGACAGAAATCCGGGTGTGAGTAAAGTGGAACTGCGGTGGTTTGACGTACTGGAGTGCATCTGGATTCAATTCCAGACCCCACGCATCAGCCGGCATCACGACAATCGACCACCTCGCGCCAAGGTTGGTGGTCCGTTTTCGTGAAGCGGGCTTTGTAGTGCATGCCCATTCCGCACGGACTACTGCTTCAGGATGGGCCAGATGGTCGTTTCTCCTTTGACGAAATACAATCCCGCCGACAGGTTGGACAGATCAAGCCTGTCCGTCCCTTCCGATACCTGGCGACCCATCACATCGTACACCGCTACCTTGCCTGAGACCGTTACCATACCCGTTGCAGGATTGGGATAAGGTGCTGGCATCGCGATGTCCGGCGTGGACTCGATGGCTGTGGCATTCGATACTTGCCATAATTCTTCCACGGCCTCGAACCCGAGTGCGTCGTAGGATTCCAGATCGCTTCGCACGAACGGGAAGTAGTCATTCTCTCCGAAATAGGCTTCAGATATTTCGGCGAAGTATTCAATGAAGTTGGTGGAGGCGTATGCGATCGACGCAATGAATGGTGCTCCGATGCCGGGGTTGTATAGCACGTTGACATACAGATTCCGGGTCATGGCCTCGGAATAGGCGTCCAAGATCTGAACATTGTTGAAACTCAGCAATCGGTCATGCAGGGCGTGGGCCAGTTCATGCAGCACCATCATGGGCTGATTCTGATTGGTCCAGTCGACGAAATTCCGGACGTTCGAAATTTCTACCGCTTGCGCCTTCTCAACCGGGTAGCCATTCTCCTGTAGCCAGGTGGCACTTGGGTGGTAGACGGCCGCTCCGGATGTCACATTGCGGTCCACAAAAATGGGGACGTCAAGCAGGGCATCCCGTACCAGGGTTGAAAAGCTGAACGTCAGGACTTGCGTCAGCTTGGTCTCAATCAGGACCAGGGCTTGCGTAGTCGTCGCTTGTGCATTCGCAATTGCGTCATCACTGACATACACATCCCATCCGGCTATCTCCTGATGGGTGTATCCGTCCACATGCATTTGAGCATGGGCAGAGGAAGCACTGACCAGCATCATGAGCAGGAAAAAGACACGTGGAGGGATGTTGCAACGAGGCATGAATAGACTGTTTTCTGGGTGATGGAATCTCGAGATATCCACCTTGGATGGCGCGGACGGAGGATTCTCGTTGGCACTTGACGTGCCGATGATGGTGCGAAAAAGCGGCTTCATTTATGGGTTCTGTCCCAACCGCTCCGCCACAAGGAGGTCAAACCCGCTGATGACCTCCAGGCGATCCGTGCTCAGGGACGAATTGATGGAGCGTTGCAAGAGGACCTCGCCGCCGGGCATGACGCGGTGCTCCATGCCGGCCACCTTGACGAACGATCCGTTGACGGCCAGCACCGGATCGGAAAAGAAATCCAGATCCTTGCCGTAGGTAACCTTCAACCAGTTGCGACCGGCGCCATACAGCAAGACGTCTTCGTCCGGAAGCATCTCTAACTCTTCCCCTCCACGGGGAGAAATGAGCCTGAACGTGCCATCCCGCGCAAACGGCTCAACAAAGATCTGCGAGCCCCCGTCGCCCACACAAAGATACGGTGCTTTCGTGTCCCCGGATCCTGCTTTAAAAACACACCTTAACATCACCTAGTAAGAAATTGACTACGCAAATGTCTATTATGAAGGTGTTTCTAGGCATATCACCTCGGATTTATTATTGTGACTCACCCTTCAAAAGACCATGAAAAACTTTCTCCTTCTCTTTCTTGCAGCCACGACTACCATCCTCGCAGGCTGCCAAATGGCCGATTCCACACCACAGGAAGTTGATGTCCCGGTAGAGACTGCCTCGGCAGAAGCTGCCTTCGATGCTATCAAATCCCTTGAAGGCACGTGGGAAGGTACCCTTGTTTTCAGCGACGGCCGTGAAATGCCCACAAGTAATGATTTCAAAGTGGTCTCTGGAGGCAATACGGTCGTAGAGACACTGGTTGAAGACGGTGTCGAGATGGCTACCACCTATACCATGGAAGGTGGTAGTCTGCTGACCAAGCATTACTGCGTTTTGGGCACCGAACCTACCTTTGTAGGTACGCTAACAGACGGTGGTACCATCGAGTTTACACCGACAGCAGGTACGCCATACACTGTAGGCGAAGATGATTTCGTGACGCGTATGACCTTTGACGTCTCCGAAGCGGCATCCCAGACCCTTCGCAGAACTGGAATAATCTCAGTGGATGGCCAGGACGTAACCAACGAGGCAGTTCTGACGAAAGTGACAGAGGAGTAGATTCTCATCACAAGCCCGTGCCGGTATGTGCAGGACTCTATCATTTGCCTGCATCCACCGGAACTTCACTTGCCCGGCGTCTTTCAGCCGTGGTATATTTCGCGCTCGCTGAAAACCACCGCTCTACAGCGTTCGGTGGTCAACACTACGCGAAACGTGCCCGTAGCTCAGCTGGATAGAGCGTCTGACTACGGATCAGAAGGTCGGGAGTTCGAATCTTCCCGGGCACGCGAAAGCCCTCTTCCGGTATCTGCCGGGAGAGGGCTTTTTCATTTCGGGCAAGATTTGAGAACTCACGAAGGGAGTTCAAACGAGCACGCGCCACATACCCAATATAAGACTGTAGAGAGCTGTACAAACGACTTCGATGCTCGATCATATTCCACCACGCCGTGTTTGGTCAGCGTAGTCTTGGGCCATCGCATCAGGATCTTCTGGTAGTACTCCTGCACCGAAGTGTCGTGATCGGCCAATCGCGCCGCCAGGTGCTCCTTCGAGCACGTTCCATCATTCTCCAGCAGCTCCTTGATGATGACGGGCTGATACACCTCCGACATGGACATCGTATCGGTCAGGAATGTGCGGAGTTCGGTGAGGGTCATCTATTCAGGACTGCTGATTCGACTACACGCTCGAAAGATGAGAGTGAGTCCGTCGCCCCCAATACTCCCATATCATCACCATGGCAGCGGTGTCCAGCTTGCAGTATCTAAGTAGAGCTTCCTTCCACTGCGCCTTGACTGCGGGATTGTCCCGCTCCTCTCCGTAGAGCATGGCCTCGTAGGCCCGGACAGCGCCCGTCCCATCGGCCACATCCACCACGGTATCCCCCACGACCACCAGTGGCAGCCCCGCGTACGGCCCCAGGATCTCCCCGTCCTTCTCCACCAGGTACTCGCTCCACTCCTCCCTGAGCCACTTTGCTTCTTGCCACACCGCGTCCAGCGTCCGCTTGATGGACGTCTTCCCTTCCATACGTGGGTGGAAATAGTGATCCTGACAGATCGTGTACATGTCGACCATGCGGAATGGACCGGTCTCATCCGCCGCAACGATCCGCTGCAGCCAATCGAGCAGCGCAGGATCCTCGTATCCCTGAGTCAGCATGTCCTGCAGCACACCGCGCAGCGCCGTG
>JAFMNH010000153.1 GCA_017859335.1 Rhodothermales bacterium
GGCTGGTCCTTGATCGGGCGCTGCACGGTGCGTTGTCCGAAGGTGATCAACTCATGCTGGAAATGCCGGGCTCCTTATCCCCAGGTGCCTACTTCATGATCCTTAAATCGGGCGCTGATCGGTTCTTTCGGCCCCTTATTCGCTACTGAACGCGAAAATTACCCCGTTTTGGTAGGTTTACTGAAAACACCGTGAAAACCTTTTCATTTTTCGGAAGCGCTTTATACCTTCTTTTCTGAAAAGGTTTTCGGGAGGAGCGTCGGGCGTCTCCGACCCGACCCTCTGCCATATCAAACAACCACGAGCAACATCATGAATACGAGTGCTACGAACCGCTTCGGCTTCATGGCTGTCCTGATGCTGGTGATGGCTGCATTTGTCGCAGCACCATCGCAGGCACAGAGCGGTCTGACCGAGCTGGGAGACGATTTCATCTTCTTCTTTGATGGTCCCAACGTGTTGATTCCGGAAGCATCGGCACCGATTGTGGCCGATCCTCTCGATCCGACATCCGGTAACCGTGTACACAAGTACGACTACGGCAACTGGTCGGAGAACGGCTACCGCTTCGTGCGTGCCGCAGGTCTCGACATGACGCAAAACGTCGGGGCAAGCGGTGGCGAGGGCGATACGCTCTACCTCAAGCTCCTCGTGGATCCTGCAAACGCGGGCATGCCAGGTGTTTTCCTGACCATGTTCGACAAGACGGATGACAACCCGTCGAACGATGGATCTGCAGACCTCATGAACCGTCTTCACTGGCCCATCCCAGAAGCGCTTCGCAACGGCCAGTGGCATGATCTGGCCATTCCGCTGCCACCGGCAACGGTTGCAGGTCTGGATGCTGCCAAAGCTGGCAATGACATCGACGGCAACCCGCTGGCAACTCCGCTGGACGACAACGCTGCGCTGTGGTACTACGGCGGTGCATGGTCCGTGGGTGGATTCGGCGTGTGGGCACCCGGTGAGTGCAACGGCGCTGCGTGCTTTGGAGAGTTCGAGTGGGATGCGGTCTACAGCCTCACGGTTTTCTTCGACAACAACACGGGCGGTGGTCCGATCTACCTGGACGATGTCTACATCGGCGGTCCTGGCACGGACGTCTCCGCTGCCTCCTCGGCACCCGAAGCCATGGGAGCCATTACCGTCGCGGCTGATGGCGCCATGAACAAGGTCTCCTGGACGCACAACGATGCACTCGGTGGATACAACGTATACACCTCGGAAGACCCGATCACATCGGATGATATCCTCAATGGCGGTGCCTCGCTGCTGGGATCGGTGGCCTACAACGCTGCTGACTTTTCCGTAAGCCACGCGCTTGAAGTCCCCTTCGAGACGTTCGCTGGCAGCCCGCTCCACTATGCGGTCACGTCCAAGAGCTTCTTTGGGGTAGAGAACCCGGACATTTCAGCGTCCACGGGTAGCATTGCCAACCCGGATCTGCCGGTGGCGCCATTCATCTCGATCCTGACGGACGATGAGGCCAACACCATCTTCGACAACGTGGCCGGTGGTGTGCTGAGCGACGCAGGTTTCCCGGATACGCCTCCCTTCATGATCGATCCGAGCCACTGGCGCGACGGCGACTCCCCAGCGCCAACGGGCGATGGCGCCGCTGCGGATATTTCCGCGATGGCCAAAGTGGCGATTGATGACTATGGCTTCATGTACGTCTACGCCGAGGTAGCCGACGATGTGGCTGGCTTCCCGGGCGCCAACGCAGATGGCGGCGGCACGTGGAACTTCGATTCCTTCGAAATCTTCCTTGGCAACTACGACGTCCGTGACATCGGTGGCAGCGTTCTCGAGGGCTCGCCCCACTCACAGTACGGCCGTGGCGCAGAGGCTGACTTCCAGCTTCGCGTGGCGCTCGAATCGGATGAGGCCGGAAACGTCCTCGGTATCGGGATCTGGGCGCACGCCGACCCGGCCGGAGCAACAGGCTCCACGGCTGCGGGTCCTGTGCAGGGTGCTGGTGGCGTAGCTGCCAAAACCGACACGGGATACAAATTCCTCGTGGCCATCCCGCTTGAGTCCGTCTACGACCCGAGTGCGGACGAGCCGCTGACACTTCCTGCAGCTAACGATCTGAAAGTTATCCCCTTCAACCTGGCTATCAACGACAAGGATGCAGGTGGTGGTCGTGAGGCACAGGTCAACTGGTCGCTCAATGCGTCTGCCGGCGCATGGAATAACCCGTCCAAGTGGCAGCCAACGGCCATTGTAGGTCGCGCTCTGCTGACGGACACGGAAGATGTTGAAGCAGCTCTTCCTGTTGAGTTCGCTCTCGAGCAGAACTACCCGAACCCGTTCAATCCAACGACGAGCATTGCATTCACCATTCCGAATGCGACACCAGTACAGTTGGACGTCTTCAACGTACTTGGTCAGCGTGTCGCCACGTTGGTCAATGGGCAGACCATGCCGGCGGGTCAGCACACGGTTTCTTTTGACGCTTCCGATCTGACGTCGGGAATGTACATCTACCGTTTGCAGGCGGGCACTGGGTTCTCCCAGACTCGTACCATGATGCTTCTGAAGTAATCGGCATCTGTATATCGTCAGACGGGTTGGGGCCTGCCGAACAGGCAGGCCCCACCTGTTTGATGCTCTCCTACACCGGAATCCCTGGATCCCATGGTTTCAAAGTCAGCTTTTCTCAGCGCCTTGTTGCTGATTCTTCTAGGCACCAGCAGCATCGCCGACGCGTCACCCCACCCTGATGAGTCTGCCATTTATGGCAAAATAGCAGGTCGTGTTGTAGACGCGGCAACAGGTGACCCCCTTCCGGGTGTCAACGTTGTCATCGAGGGCACAACCCAGGGAACGGCGACGGATATGGATGGGGAATATGTCATCATCCGTGTACGTCCGGGCACCTATTCGGTGCGGGCTCAGTTCCTCGGTTTCCAGACGCAGGTAATTGCCAACGTCGAGGTCATCATTGACCAGACAACGCGGGTCGATTTTCGTCTGGGCGAAGAGGTGCTGGAGGGGGAAGAAATCGTGGTCACTGCCGAGCGACCTATCGTTCAGGTGGATCGCACGACCACTACGGCCGTTGTGGGAGAGGAGCAGCTGGAAGCGCTCCCGGTTCTCGGCATCAGTGATGCCATCAACCTGCAGGCTGGTGTTGTGGATGGTCGGTTTCGTGGTGGCCGCTCCGGAGAAGTGGCTTACCTGATTAACGGGATTCCCATCAACAATGCCTTCAACAACCAGGCTTCGTTCGAAATCGAACAGAACATGGTGTCGAACCTGCAGGTCATCAGTGGCGTGTTCAATGCAGAATATGGACAGGCCCAGTCCGGGGTTGTCAACATTGTAACGAAAGACATTCCGGACGCTTGGTCAGGGAACGTGCTGGCCTATGCCGGAACGAAAGTGTCTTCCCGGGAATTGGCCTTTTTGAACCGGACTTCGGGCCCCGGGAATACGCTGACGGTGGATGACTTCACTACAGAAACGTACACCTACAGCGAACTGGCGTCTCTGAACAGCCTGACGGATGTACAGTTTTCCCTCGGCGGTCCCTTGTTGAATGAGCGTCTGGGTCTTCAGGTGACGGCACGTTGGCTGGAAGACGATGGCAATCTGTTCGGTCGCAACCTGTTTGCACCTTCCGATTCCTCCACAGGCCTAAACACGGGACGGGATCCACAGACGTGGAATATTGAGTCCAAC
>JAFMNH010000154.1 GCA_017859335.1 Rhodothermales bacterium
CTTCCTCTGCAGGAGCTTCTTCAGCAGCAGCTTCCTCTGCGGGCGCTTCTTCAGCAGCAGCTTCCTCTGCGGGCGCTTCTTCAGCAGCAGCTTCCTCGGCGGGGGCTTCTTCAGCAGCAGCTTCCTCGGCGGGGGCTTCTTCAGCAGCAGCTTCCTCTGCGGGAGCTTCTTCAGCAGCAGCTTCCTCGGCGGGGGCTTCTTCAGCAGCAGCTTCCTCTGCAGCAGGTGCGGCATCGGCTTCTGCTTGCTCGGCGTTGGCGGCCTCCTGAGCGGCTTTGGCCTCCTCAGCGGCAGCAGCGCGCTCGGCTTCGGCGGCAGCCATTGCGGCCTCTGCTTCTTTCTTGGCTTTGGCGGCCGCTTCAGCTTTCTGCTTGGCAATTTCTGCCGCGCGCTCTTCTGCCTGCTTCTCCTCTTCCTTGAGCGCGGCAGCGCGGCGCTCATCGGCGGAAGGCTTACGATTCTGGGCGAATTTGGCAGCCCGCTGCCCCTTGTGGGCTTCCACGGCGGCATTCACCTCTTCTTCCGAGGCTCCCTTGCGACGCATGTGAAGCGCAAGCATGACCCCTTCCCGGCTCAGCAGCGAACGCACCGTATCGCTTGGTTGTGCGCCGTTCTCGAGCCAGTAGATGCACCGCTCGGGGTTCAGGGTAAGGGTAGCGGGTTCATCCAGGGGATTATAGCGACCCAGATCCTCGATGTACCGTCCGTCGCGTGGGAAACGTGAATCCGCTGCGACAATTGCAAAGACAGGGCGCTTCTTGCGGCCCATTCGTCTCAAACGAAGTTTAACTGACACTTTCTTTGACTGATGTTGATCTTGTGATGTCGTTGGGGATGAATCATCGACCGCCCATGAGTGCCGACAGATCCATGGATCTGCCCTTACCCATCAACTTGGTCATGGTCTTCATCATTTTGCGCATTTCCCGGAATTGCTTGAGGAGCTGATTGACTTCCCGAACTTCAACACCAGCGCCACGGGCTATACGTCTGCGCCGGCTGCCGTTGATGATCTGGGGGTCACGTCGCTCTTCTGGCGTCATGGAGTAGATGATGGCTTCAATGTACTTGAAGGCATCGTCCTCTATGTCCAGGTCCTTGACCTGGCGTCCCACGCCGGGAATCATGCCGACGAGATCCTTCATGGATCCCATCTTCTTCAGCCGGTTCAGCTGGTCCAGGAAATCCTCCAGATCGAAGCTCTCCGACCGGATTTTTTTCTGAAGCTTTTCGGCTTGCTTCTCGTCAAACTGCTCCTGTGCTTTCTCCACCAGAGAGACCACGTCTCCCATACCGAGAATCCGTTGCGCCATGCGTTCAGGATAGAACGGCGTCAGCGCATCCATTTTCTCACCGGTGGAGGCGAACTTGATCGGCTTTTCAACTACCCTGCGAATAGAGAGTGCGGCGCCGCCCCGCGTATCCCCGTCCAGCTTGGTGAGTACAACGCCATCAAAATTCAGTCGCTGATTGAACTCAACGGCCGTATTGACAGCATCTTGGCCGGTCATAGCGTCCACAACGAACAGGATTTCGTCCGGGTCAACGGCCGACTTGATGTCGGAGACCTCGGTCATCATCCGTTCGTCCACGTGCAGGCGTCCAGCCGTATCAATGATCAGCACATCACGGGCCGTCTTGCGCGCGGCCTGAATGGCCTCTTTCGCAATACGAACCGGATCCTGAACGATACTGCCATCGCTCTCCCGCAGCGTGTAGACAGGTACGTCAACAGACTGGGCCACCATTTCCAGCTGATCGACTGCCGCCGGACGGTAGACGTCGGCAGCCGCAAGCATGGGTGATCGGCCCTTACTCTTGAAGTAATTGGCAAGTTTGCCTGAGAACGTGGTCTTTCCGGATCCCTGCAGACCTGCAATCAGGATGACCGTCGGAGGATGGGCCGAGAAGGAAACCTCCTCGTGGGTTTCGCCCAGGAAATGGACCAACTCGTCGTAGACGATCTTGACCATCTGCTGCCCCGGGGAGACGGACGAGAGGACGTCCGTTCCAAGGGCTTTCTCCTTGATCCGCTCCGTAAAGTCACGAGCCACCTGGTAGTTGACGTCGGCGTCAAGCAGAGCCCGCCGAATCTCGCGCATGCTTTCCGCGATATTCAGCTCGGTGATTTTCCCCTGGCCACTCAGTGACTTCAGGGCACCTTCAAGCTTGTCTGACAGACTGTCGAACATGGGTTATGGTGACGTTCCGCTTTGTTGCAGGTCGAACTGGGCCCGCATGGGACCACGATATTTTCCGTGCGAGCGCTCCTTCGGACCTTTTACAGCCCGTTTTTGCACGTTTGCACAGACCCGTGAAAATACCGCGCCCATTCTGCGTAATCAATGAAATGGTCTCCCGCCAAAACACGGCTACCCTCGTATGGGGCGTGTAAAGAGTGAATCCTCTGTATCTTCACCCTCTCAACGCGCCCATGAACCCGCTTTTCTGGACGCGAGGGCTCGATCCGGTGTATCCGGGGATTCATCGCAACGTCTTGCCATGCCACAGGAACCCATGCCATCCGACCAGCAGCTCGCCTTGCGAAAGGAATCGTTGCGCCGCACCATGCGCCAGCTGCGGCTCGCCATTCCACCGCGGGAGCACGCTTCGCACTCCCAAGCCATATGCAACCACATTTCGGCCCTTCTGGCACGCCGCGGAGCTCGGTGCATTCATTCTTTCTGGCCCATGACAGACCGTGGAGAGATCGATGTTCGGCCCCTTCTGCAAAGGGCACACAGTAAGGGTGTGGAGATCTGGTTACCGGTAGTTGACGACGACCGACTGAGACACGGTCGATTTTCCAACGAAGGAGCGTTGAAATCTGGAGCATACGGACAGTTGGAGCCGGAGACGTCCTCACGCCGACTGCCCGTACAACCTCAGGTCATACTGGTCCCGGGGCTGGCGGCCGATGGCCATGGAAATCGCCTCGGGTACGGAGGTGGCTATTACGATCGCTTTTTGGGCGAATGCGCAGCGGCGGACGCCAGACCATTGATCGTGATGCCGCTCCTGCAGAAACAGGTGGTAGAGGAAGTGCCGCATGGTACCATGGATGAACCGGTTGACCTGCTTATTACGGAGCACGGCGTGCATCGCTGCCACGGATAACGGCTGTTAGTGTAACCTCTTATCTTTGCGCCCGTACCAAAGGGCCAACGGCAACGCAGCAACGAATCATGGCTTCGACAACCAAACATACTTCCAGATCGGTGGCATCGAATCGAGGCGACAGTTCCGAGGCACTCGACTTGGACGTCCTGTCCGACGATGAACTGGAAGCATTGCTATTCGAAGAAGACACCGACGCCCCGAAAGGTCCCCTCAATATCCCGACCATAGCGGGGGTATCCCTGCTTGCCGTCGGCGCCGGATACGTTCTGCAGCAGCTCGGTATCTGGACGGCCGGTATCGACCTGACAGCGCTTGCGTCCCTGCTGCCGTGGCTAGCCGGTATACTCATCTTACTGATGATCTCGGGCGTTTTTTCCTGGCGACCGGGTCGGCGCCGCAAGCGTTCCAAGGCGGAAAAGAAATTGGCCGCATCACAGGCTGATCTGCGCAGGGCGCGGGAGGCAGAGGCGAGACCCAGTGGGCGGAAGGCAGGTCGTAAACTCAGAAAATCACACGACAAGAAAGTGGCCGGGGTT
>JAFMNH010000055.1:0-2627 GCA_017859335.1 Rhodothermales bacterium
CTACACTCTTTCCCTACACGACGCTCTTCCGATCTAGGTCAGCAGTCTGCGTTTTCTCTCGGATAATGCTCCCACGGCTCGATGCTTCCGGCCGGCCCGCGTCGGGTCCAGGGTTCTTGTTCGGATAATTCGCGCCCCGGCCTCACGCACCTCGTCGAGTAACGTCTCATCGAAGGCGAAATAGGCTCCGGGCTCTACCGTCAGAACGGTTACATCCCAACCGAACTCAGGGAGGTACTTGACCCATTTTGCTACCCTCTGCACCCCTGATCCGCCCAGTGGTGGAAAATAATAGGCGACCAGGACGACATGAGGCCTTCGTTCTCCCGACATGACAGTGCGCGGCTTCATGAGAATGAAGCAATATCGTCAAGGTCCTTGCGCTGAATATCGGGTACCAGGGCATGCTCCGTAGCATGCCCCACGACAAGGAGTATCACGGCCCGTTCGTGGGCAGGACGACCCAACACATCGTTCAGAAAGCCCATGGGACTGGGGGTATGGGTCAGGGTGCTCAAACCTGATTGATGCAAGGCAGCAATCAGCATTCCCGCGGCAATACCCACGGACTCGGGCACATAGTAGTTCTTGGAACGGACACCGTTCTCATCCAGATCATAATTACGGGCGAATATGGCAATCAGCCATGGTGCCGTCTCCAAGAAAGGTTTGCTGGCATCCGTGCCAAAGGGCTGCAAAGCATCAAGCCATTCCTGACTGGCGCGGCCATCATAGAATGCACGCTCTTCTGCCTCGGCAGCCTTGCGAATGGCCTTTTTTGTCTTCTGGTTCGAGACAGCTGCAAAGTGCCAGGGTTGCTTATGTGCCCCGCTGGGCGCGGTGCCAGCGGTACGAATACAGGATTCAATAACCTCCCTGGGAACCGGACGATCTGAGAAGGAACGAACGGTACGGCGACCGTTGAGCAGTGCGTAGAACGTATCAGCACGTGTCGCCATCTCCACATCCGAGACATTGAGCGGGTGCGCATAGCGTATATGATCTCGGCTATTGCTCATATGCAAAGCATTTCCGTTCCCGTTCGATTCAGGATGGTGCATCCGTCGGGTCTCAGCCGAACCATGTTTTCGATACGTATTCCGAAAGAACCGGGCAGATACACTCCCGGCTCGAGTGTAATGACACAGTCAGCTGGAAGTTTGTTCTCGTTCCTGGCTGAAACGGATGGACTCTCATGGATTTCGAGACCGACCCCATGGCCAAGGCTGTGGGAAAACGCTGCGCCCAAATCGTGCGTATTCAGCGATTGGCGCGCAATACTGTCCAATTGCTTACCGGTCATTCCGGCTTGGGCCCGTTCCTGTGCACGCAAGAGGGCCGTTCGAACGGCCTCATAGGATTTCAGGAAGAGCGTATCCAATCTTCCAAAAGAAACGGTTCGCGTCATATCCGAGTGATAGCCCTTTACAACACACCCAAAGTCCATCAGAATAACATCTCCCTGTTTAAGGGTCCGGTTTCCGGGTCGGGCATGCGGGAGAGCGGCATGATCTGAAAAGGCAACAATGGTCTCGAACGCGGACGCGGAAGCGCCAAGCTGCCGTTGTCGATAATCAATCTCCGATGCCAGGTCCATCTCGGAGATTCCCTCCCTGAGAATGGGCACGACGTCGTCGAATACCTGCTCGGTAATGGCCAGGGCTGATTGGATGTGTGCAACCTCTTCATCCGACTTGGCGGCCCTCAGGTCTGGTATAGGGTCCGTCCCCTCCTCTACCTGGCACCGGTCAGCGAGCGCCGATCTCAGGCGCTCCGCTGTACTCCAAACGATTCGTTCCCCCTGAAAACGGACCTGGACCAGTTCTTTTTCGCGGGCGATGGCAACAAGTGCCGAATCCATGGATCCCGATACGATCTCTACACGGAGACCAGGACATTCGGAACGCACCTGCTCCCGGTAACGACCGTCGGTAATGAGTACCTCATCCGAAGAGGTGATCAACAGGGTTCCGTTCGAGCCCGAAAACCCGGTGGCCCACTGCACATCCGGAAGATGGGTTACAAGCAGCGCCTGACCACCATCGAGATCCGCGGCCAGTCTCAATCGCTGACGGCGCTCTGTATACTGGCTCTCCATCCGGGATCAACTGCGGGTAGAGTAGTTTGGCGCCTCCTTCGTGATGGCGATATTGTGCGGGTGGCTCTCCACGAAAGATGACGCAGAAATGCGAACAAATTGAGCCTTGACACGCAAGTCATCCACCGATGCACATCCGCAATAGCCCATAGCACTGCGCAAACCACCCATCATCTGGTAAACGACCTCATGAAGGGTTCCACTGTAGGGGACGCGCCCCTCGATACCCTCTGGCACAAGCTTTTTGATATCATCCTCTACATCCTGGAAGTAGCGGTCCTTGCTGCCAGCCTGCATGGCCCCGAGTGATCCCATTCCGCGATAGCTTTTGTATTTACGCCCTTCCAACAAGATGGTCTCGCCTGGACTTTCCTCTACCCGAGCAAACATCCCCCCAATCATGACACTCTGAGCACCGGCCGCCAGCGCCTTGGGGATTTCTCCTGTCTGTTTGATACCGCCATCGGCAATGATCGGGATTCCCTTGGACGCCGCTGCCTCAGCACATTCCAGAACGGCCGAAAGTTGT
>JAFMNH010000055.1:2637-17073 GCA_017859335.1 Rhodothermales bacterium
ACCCGCCACAATACGCGTCGTGCAGATCGAACCGGGACCGATTCCCACCTTGACGCAATCCGCGCCTGCTTCAATAAGGTCCAGTGTAGCCTCTGCCGTTGCCACGTTACCTGCAATGACGTCCAGATCAGGATAGGCAGCCTTGACCCGCTTGACAGCCGCAAGCACACCTTCGCTGTGACCATGGGCCGTATCAACCGTAATGAAGTCAACACCGGCTGCCACCAGTGCTTCAACGCGTTCAAGGGCATCGGCTGTGACGCCTACGGCGGCACCGACACGGAGTCGCCCGTGTTCATCCTTGCACGCCAGCGGAAATTGCTTCTTCTTCTGGATATCCTTGAACGTTATCAGACCACTCAGATAGCCTGCATCATCCACCACAGGCAGCTTTTCAATCTTGTTTGCCTGCAAAAGGGCTTCGGCTTCCTCCAGTGTCGTTCCCTTAGGCGCGGTTATGAGAGGAGCCTTCGTCATGATATCCTTGAGCTCTTCAGCGCCGTCCAGCTGGAATCGAAGATCCCTGTTGGTAACAATACCTTCCAGGATGCCCTTATCCGATACAACAGGAATACCGCCAATCGAGTAGCGCGCCATCATTGCACGCGCATCGGTTACCGTGTTGTTCGCCTGCAGAGTGATCGGATCCAGGATCATACCGCTCTCAGACCGCTTCACACGGCGAACCTCGGCAGCCTGCTGCTCGATCGACATGTTCTTATGCAGCACGCCTACACCGCCTTCACGGGCCATGGCAATGGCCATATCTGATTCCGTGACCGTATCCATCGCAGCAGACATCAGCGGAACATTCAGCTGTATCCGATTGGTCAGCCTTGTGGCTGTTGACACGTCACGCGGCATGACCGACGAACGGGCAGGAACCAGTAGTACATCATCGTAGGTCAGTCCTTCACCACGGAATTTGTCACTTGTCGTGTGGGAATCCATGAGCTGCGGGGGAATTGGGTTGGATGATAATGGGGTGACTTACAGCTTGACCTGCCTGTAGAGAGAAGAGACTTCTTTTCTGGACAAACGACGCCACTTGCCTTTGCGAATGCCGCGGGTGGTCAGTCCCGCGTAGCGTACCCTGTCGAGTGAGGTCACAGCGTTTCCGATGGCTTCTATCATGCGCCGAACCTGACGATTTCGCCCTTCATGTATGGCCATAACCAACTGCCGTTGATCTCCTTCCAGATAGGAGACCCGATCGGCTTTAGCTGACCCATCCTCAAGCTCGATTCCTTTACCAAGCAACTGCAGATCTTCTTCCGTAACAGGCTTTTCCGTCTGCACGAGGTACTGCTTCGAGACGCCGTAGCTTGGGTGCATCAGCCGGTGGGCCAGGTCGCCATCGTTTGTGAGCAGCAAAGCACCCGTCGTATGCCGGTCGAGCCGTCCGACGGGAAAAAGGCCCAGTGAGCGGAATTCGTCCTCAGGCAGGAGGTCAAGGACAGAGGTCCGGCCCTTTTCGTCATCCGTTGTCGTGATGGTGTCTTTGGGCTTGTTCAACAGGATATACTCCCGATCTGCCGGCACGACCCGTTTGCCATTGACCTCAACCCGATCCGTTCGACCCACCTTACTCCCCATGGTCATGACAACCTCGCCGTTAACCTTGACGAGTCCCTTGGCAATCAGATCGTCTGCTTCTCTGCGCGAACAGGTGCCGGTACTGGCGATGAACCTGTTCAACCGGACAGGCTCGGTCATGTCCAGCACGGGCCTGGTCTGTGGAGCCTGATGGGCTGTCTGGGAGGACGAGCCGCCACGGGATGAAGGACGCCCTGCATTGCGCCTATGGTTGGGTCTTCTACTCTTCATGCGGGTCGTTTTCTGATTCGGGCCCAACGGTTTCGATGACATCAGGTTCGGCGTCTGCAAAATCTCCTTGTTCTGCCGAAGGCCCGGTTTCCGCAGTGTCTACTGGCACAAGCGGCAACTGTACGGCTGTTGTCAAGAGGATCTTGGCCTTTTCCTTCTGGAACGCGGGATCATCCAGAATGGACTCCAGCTCACGCAGGTTGGGTAACTCATCCAGCGAATGCAACCCGAACAGCTCCAGGAATCGATCGGTTGTGCCATAGAGGAGCGGGCGACCGATGCGTTCCGAACGACCAACAACGTCAATCAATCCGAATTCCAGCAGCTTCCGGATGGCATAGTCGCAATCCACGCCGCGTACGAACTCCAACTCTGACCGAGAGACGGGCTGCCGGTAGGCCAAGATGGCCAACGACTCCATGAGCGTCCTCGACAGCTTGCGTTGCTTGTCGGTTACAAAGAGCGCCTTCAGGATAGGAGCGACTTCTTTTCGCGTCGCAAAACGGTACCCCCCTCCCCAGCGTTCAATCAGGTACGGGCGGTTGGTATGCTCCAGGTCCTGATTTATCCGCCCCACCACATCTTCGACTTCCGATGGGTTAGGGATGTCCAATCCCGTGGCTTCAGCCCATGACCGGGCAATTGTTTGGGCACTAATCGGTTCCTCAGCTGCGAATACCAACGCTTCGACGGCAGCGGCAAAATCGGGAGTTGCTTCGGGTATTGGGTTTTCAGGTTCCATCACGAGCTCGGTTCTTCGTTCAACGAGGAGGACTCAGCGGGTCCTTCCACTTCCTCCTCCTGCGCTTTTAGCTGGATGTGAAAGTCCGAGGCATCTCCAGCAAGAAATATATCGATAAGACCAGTACGCGCCATTTCAAGAACGGCCAAAAAGGTTGCGATGATGAAAGGCTTCGTTCGTCCCGTGGCTATCTCTACGAACGAGTGCCGCTCGCCATTGTCAATAGACGTTCTCAGGAAGGCTTGTTGCTGTTCGACCGAGTAGGACTCAACCTCGATTGAATGCACCGGCTCGTCCGGAGCCTCGGTCAGCACCCTTCTGAGCGCAGAAATCAGATCGAATACGGTGGCCTCCACCCAGTCTTCACCAGTCTCTGCCAAACTATCTTCCACGGCAGACGCTGCACCGCGGGTAAACTGCTTGGACCGCTCTGCCCATTGCTCCTCCAGCTGGTCCGATGCCTCCTTGAACCGTACATATTCCAGCAACCGTTCGACCAACTCGGTCCTCGGATCAATCGGTTCGCCCTCTTCATCCATTTCCTGTGAGGGAAGCAGCATGCGAGTCTTGATGTTTATCAAGACGGCGGCCATATACAGGAAGTCCCCGACCCCATCAAGATCCACCTCTTCCATGAAGGAAACATACTCGAGGAACTCGTTGGCAATCCGTGCAATCGGAATGTCATGTACATCCAGCTCATCCCTCCTGATGAAGAAGAGCAGCAGGTCCAGTGGACCTTCGAATTGCTGAAGCTGGATCCGGTACATGATCAGTTTCCAGTGCGCTTGGCCTTGAACCAGCGGGCAGTTTCCTGCAGGCCGGTCCGGACGTCAATCGTTGGAGCCCATCCAAGCACTTCCTGTGTATACGCATAGGAAAGAACGGACCGACGCTGTTCACCAGGCTTGCCGGGTCCATGTTCGGTCGGCATCGCTGGCGCCAGTTCATCACGCAAATGTTCGAAGAGGGTCACGACGTCCGTCTCAATGGACGTTCCAACGTTGAAAACGCCGGAACCTTGATGGCCCAACGCAGAGAGATTGGCTGCGACCACGTCCTTGACATGCACGTAATCGCGGGTCTGCTTGCCGTCTCCATTGACAACGGGCTGTCTGCCATCGAGCATGCGCTCGCAAAAAATAGCTACCACACCTGCCTCACCATGGGGATTCTGCCGCGGACCGTACACATTTCCGTAGCGGAGGGCCACGTATTCAATACCGTAGGTGGACTCGTAGAAGAAGAGGTACTTCTCCGAACACAACTTCGTTATACCGTAGGGCGAGAGAGGCTGCAACGCATGCTCTTCCGTTTGCGGGATCGTATCGGGTTCTCCATAGATGGCTCCCCCAGTGGAAGAGAATACAACCTTTTTAAGGCCATGCTTTCGACCTGCCTCCATGAGGTTGAGCAGCCCACCCACGTTGACATCAGCGTCATAGCGAGGATCCGCCACAGAGCGCCTTACATCCATCTGCGCTGCCAAGTGAAACATGACTTCGAAGCCTTCTTCTTTCCACAGCAACTCGACATCCTCGTGGCGGATATCCATCTTGTGAAGGGTTGCGTCGCCGGGAATCTGCGTTTCGAAACCGCCACTCAGATCATCAAGAACATGAACCTCGTGACCGCCTGCCACGAGAGCATCACTTACATGCGAACCAATAAAACCGGCACCGCCGGTAACAAGAATTTTCATCGTACTTACTGGAGATACCTATCAAGAACGTTCCGGGAGCAGCCGTATGTCTGAGAACCTGTCCGTGTCCAATAGTGATGCGGACACCTGTTGAATCCTGTCGGCCGTAATCTCTTCCACAAGATCCATAATCTCATCCAAAGAAAAATAACGGCCGTAGTAGAGCTCCTGTCGACCAATCCGCATCATTCGGGAAGACATATTCTCAAGGCCAAGCATGATGGCACCTTTGGACTGGCTTTTGGCTCGCTGCAATTCCGTTTTACTTACCGGTCGCTCCACAAGGCGCTCAAACTCACGCTCTATCAGCTTGAACGCGCGGTCTACCTTCTGGCCATCCGTACCCATGTAGACGCCAATATCACCCGTATCGGAGTGCAAGTTAACAAACGAATAGATGTTGTAGCAGTAGCCATACTTCTCCCTGATATTCTGGTTGAGCCGTGACGACATCCCTCCTCCCAACACGGTATTGAGTACAGACAGGGCAACCCGCTCCTTGTCGTGGACATGCATTCCACGAGCGCCCATGATGATATGGGCCTGTTGAATAGGGCGGGTTGACGAGACGCTTTGGGGTCGATTCACAGCCGGTAACGATCGCTCGTGCGACGTCTTGTTCACGGTGGAATAGTGCCCCAGCGCCTTGTCCACAAAGCGAACCACGTCGTCGTGGCGGGCATGTCCGGCCACGGAGACGACAAGATTTTCAGGCGTGTAGTGCCGACTCAGGAAATCCAGCAGGGAATCCCGGCTGAAACTGCGGACGGTTTCCTCCGATCCAATGACGGGGCGCCCCATGGGGTGAACTCCATACAGTGCAGCGTCAAACAGATCGAAAACGTACTCATCCGGCGTATCCTCGTACATTTTCATCTCCTCGACCACCACATCCTTTTCACGCTCTATTTCCTTCTCAGGAAATACGGGATTCAGGACGAGATCGAGCACAGTATCAAGCGCACGAGGCAGGTGCTCATCCAGACACCGGGCGTAGAAGCAGGTATATTCCTTGGAGGTAAATGCATTCAAATAGCCGCCGACGTTCTCCATACGTTGGGCGATATGGTGCATGCGTCGGTTCGTTGTGCCTTTGAACACCATGTGTTCAATGAAGTGGCACATACCGGCCTCATGTGACTCCTCATCCCGGCTGCCGACGGCCACCCAAGCGCCAACCGAAACGCTGCGGACAGATGGTATTTCCTCCGTAACGACTCGAACGCCGTTGGGAAGGACTGTTTTCTGGAAACGGAAAGACATGGTGCGTTGACTCCAGGATAAAAAAATAGCGGCGGCCCGAAGGCCGCCGCTATTCGATTCAGACGGGGACTTCTCAGTCGCGGCCTCGACCACCACCACCGTCACGACGACCACGTCCGCCACCGCCGTCACGACGGCCGCGTCCTCCGTCGCCATCACGACGACCGCGCCCGCCACCGCCGCCACCGCGGCGTTCACGGGGACGCTCCTCATAACCTTCCGGCTTTTCGAGGAACGGCTTGCGGCTGAAGCGCAGCTTGCCATCGTCACGAACTTCGATGAGCTGAACCTTGATCTTGTCACCAACCTGGACGTAGTCCGATACGTTGTCGACAAAGCCGTAGTCAAGCTCAGACACGTGCAGGAGACCTTCCTTGCCAGGAAGAATTTCCACGACGGCACCCATGTTCTCGAGCACCTTGCGAACCGTGCCTTCGTAGTCCGTTCCTTCTTCCGGAACGGTCACGATACCCTTGATGATCTCAAGGGCAGCCATGGCATCATCGCCATTGGTGGCAGCAATGACCACGATACCGACACCGTCTTCCTCGCGGATCTCGATGTTGGTGTTCGTTTCACGCTGGATACCCTGGATGACCTTGCCACCAGGGCCGATGACGGCGCCGATGAAGCTCTGATCGATGGTGATCTGCGTCAGACGCGGAGCGTATGGCGACAGGTCCAGACGAGCTTCGGTAATCGTCTCTTCCATCTTGTCGAGGATGTGGAGACGACCCTCTTTTGCCTGGTGCAATGCCTGTGACATGATCTCGTGGCTCAGACCGGCAATCTTGATGTCCATCTGGCAGGCCGTGATCCCATCACGGGTACCCGTCAGTTTGAAGTCCATGTCGCCGAGGTGGTCTTCCGTGCCCAGGATGTCGCTCAGGATAGCCGTACGCTGCCCGTCACTGATCAGGCCCATGGCAATGCCGGAGACAGCCTTCTTGATCGGTACACCGGCATCCATGAGAGCCATCGATCCCGAGCAGACACTTCCCATTGAGGAAGAGCCGTTCGACTCGAGAACGTCGGCATTGATGCGGATGGTGTAGGGGAACTCGTCCTGGCCAGGGATCATGCCCTGCAGAGCGCGCTCGGCCAGCATACCGTGGCCAATCTCGCGACGGCCCGGTCCACGCAGGAAGCGGGCCTCGCCCACGCTGAACGGCGGGAAGCTGTAGTGCAGGAAGAACGGCTTATCCTCGGTATCGAATACCTGGTCAACCGGCTGCACGTCCTTGCCCGTACCAAGCGTGACGCTGGCCATGACCTGGGTTTCACCACGGGTGAACACGGCCGAGCCGTGAACACGTGGCAGGTAGCCTACTTCCGTCCAGATATCGCGGATATCCGTCAAGCCACGACCGTCAATGCGCCGACCATCGCGCAGGATGAGTTCGCGCATGACATCGGATTCAACCTGACCGACGGCGGCTTTGATGTCGCTTTTTGTCCAGCCTTGCTCTGTTTCGTCCTTGGCCTCTTCGCCTTCACCGAGGAAGTGCGCAACAACATCCTTTTTGATATCCGAAATGCCGCCGTAGAAGGTTTCTTTCGAATACGGCTTGAGGATATGCTCCTCGAGTGTACCAGCTGCGTAGGCTCGGACCGCATCCACAACGCCGTCCGGGAGACCGACGGTCTGGTACTCAAACGTTTTTGCGCCGCCAGCGTCGGCTACCAGGTCGGTCTGACCTTGAACCAGCTTCTTGATGGCCTCGTGACCGAAATCGAGTGCACCCAGCATCTCGTCCTCGGAGACCTCATCCATTTCGCCTTCCACCATGACGATGGCATCAGCCTTTCCGGCTACGATGAGGTTCATGTCCGAGGAAGCCAGTTCCTCAATTGTGGGGTTGATGACGTACTCCCCATCCACACGGCCCACACGGACCTGCGCAATGGGACCGTCGAAGGGGGCGCCTGCCAACGCCAAGGCAGCGGAAGCGCCAACGCCGGCTACGACGTCACCGTCATTCTCACCATCGGCTGAGATCACACTGCATATGATCTGTACTTCATTGAAGAAGTTGTCACCGAAGAGGGGGCGCAGCGACCGGTCAATCAGTCGCGAGGAGAGCGTTTCCTTGTCGGTCGGTCGACCTTCGCGCTTGATGAATCCGCCCGGGATCTTGCCACCGGCGGAAAATTTCTCACGGTAGTCTACCGTGAGGGGGAAGAAGCTCTGTCCTTCACGCACTTCCGTTGCCAGAACGGCCGTGCAAAGAACCATGGTGTCTC
This sequence comes from Rhodothermales bacterium, assembly GCA_017859335.1. Classification (GTDB taxonomy): domain Bacteria; phylum Bacteroidota; class Rhodothermia; order Rhodothermales; family UBA10348; genus JAAZVD01. The sequence goes on from JAFMNH010000055.1 coordinate 10,416, forward strand.
CCATCCGGGCAACAACGGAGCCGTTGGCTTGCTTTGCCAACCGTCCAGTTTCCAGTGAGACGACTTTTCCGGGACCAATCTCGATCTCCCGGATAATTGCTTTAGACATGTTCAATACGATGTTTTTCTTCCTTTCCTACACATTCAATTGGGCAATCAGACAACCGGGGCTGTCCGCTGACCCGGCATCTCCCGAATGGAAAAGAAGGTTCGGAAGGTGCCTTAAATGCACAGCGGAACGCCCATCTGGACGTCCCGCCGTACATAATTGCTGTTACTTGCGGATACCAAGCTCCGCAATGATGGATCGATACCGCTCGATATCGCTGCTCATCAGGTAGTTCAGGAGCCTACGACGTTTACCGACGAGTTTCAACAAACCGCGCCGTGTCGAGTGGTCCTTGGGATGGGTTTTTAGATGATCGGTCAGCTCGGAAATGCGAGCTGAAAAAATGGCGATCTGGACTTCCGGCGTACCAGTATCCGCCCCGTCCTTGCCAAACTGTCCAATGATGGACGCTTTCTGTTCTTTCGTTATCACGTGAGAACCTCTTTAGATTAATACCATGCTAAAGAAGAACCCGTATTCCGGACGGTGTTACCCGAGCCGGTTAACCAGTTCTATGTGTTGATTGGAGGCGTACCCTCCACGGCGCATGTGCCTGGGGCGACACGAGCGCTACTGCTCAAGATACATCCTCCAACAGCGCCCTACAACGTTGCCTATCCCGGTTAAGTTGCGTGACGAGCTCCTCAGGACCCGAAAACTTCTGCTCGTCCCGTATTCGCGCAACGAATTCTACACGAACTTCACGACCGTATAGGTCGCCAGTCCAATCCAGGATGTTCACCTCCAGGTGCAGACCGCTCCCGTCAAATGTTGGCCGGTAGCCAATATTCATCATTCCTGGCGCCGGTGTGTCATCTCCCGGCAAGGCGACCCGAACGGCATACACTCCTTTCAATGGAATGACCTTACGGGCATCGGAAGGGTTCAGATTGGCGGTGGGTACGCCGATAGTGCGCCCTCTCCCCGCTCCTTTCACCACCGTGCCGCTGAAGGAGTACCTCCTCCCCAGCAGGCACGCAGCTTCCGCCACATGCCCCTGGCTGAGTTGGTCCCGAATTCGACTTGAGGAGACCGGATCGCCGTCCTGAACGAGGGCCTCCATTTGGACAACATCGAATCCATGCTCATGTCCCAGACGCTTGAGCACGTCAATATTCCCAGATCGTCCTCTTCCGAACCGGTGATCATGACCCACAACCACCGCCTTGGCCCCCAATTGGTTACACAGGATGGTTTCAACGAAGTCCTCAGGAGACATGGCAGCCATCTCGTTTGAAAATGCCAGCGTAACAACATGATGCGCACCGGCATCCTTCAACAACCCGGCCCGTTCAGCGGGTGTTGTCAGACGTCGCTCCTCTTCGCCAAAAAGAAGGGCACGAGGATGTGGGTCGAATGATGCCACCAGTACCTCAATATCCCGTTCGTGCGCTATGCGCTGCATCTCTTGTACCACCCGGAGATGCCCAGGATGTACCCCGTCAAAACCACCAACAGTAACAACCCGGGGAGCGGGTGACAACGGCGTACTACCTATCCAATGGATCATGGCTGTGGTCCCTCCGAGGCTGCTTCGTCGAGGAATGCAGAGAGGTCCCATGCCTGCTCAAGGTGCAAGGGTCCAATGCGTGTTCTGCATAAGCGTGAGAGATGACCTCCGACACCCAACGCTTGGCCCATTTCATGCGCCAGACTGCGGATATAGGTTCCGCTGGAGCAGGTAATCCGAACGTCAAGATCGGCCCCCCGCCGTTCACACAGTTCGAATGCGTGTACGGTTACAGACCGTGTTGGAAGAACGGGGCGCTCACCCCTGCGGGCCTTTTTGTAGAGCCTCTCGCCACCCACCTTTACGGCCGAGTAAACAGGCGTCGTCTGTGTAATGGCTCCGGTGAACTGGGCTATGGCATCCGATATCATCCGATCGGTTATTGTGCCGGCATCCCGCTCCTCTTCGACCTCCGTCTCTGCATCCCACGAGGCGGTGGTCTGTCCCAGCCGAATCGTGCCCTCGTACACCTTTTCCTGCGTCAGGAAATGATTCATCAAACGGGTTGCCTTCCCCGACAGGACGATAAGCAATCCGGTAGCCATCGGATCCAAGGTGCCCGCATGTCCGATTTTTCGTACGGGAGAAACGCCCTTCAGCTTCCGCAGCACGTCGAACGACGTCCACCCGGATGGCTTGTCGATCGGCAGGATAAGTGGATCCCACGAGGCCGGCACAATGCCTTTCGCGGCAACAGATACAGAGGCAGGATCCGGGGCAAGCGCCATTTATCCGTCAGTTTCTACCGATTCCGGATCACGGCCGGAACGTTCCTCCCGAATGCGGCCGAAGAGCTCATCCATTCTGGATGCGTGTTCGAGCGTCTCATCCAGGAAAAACCTGAGTTCAGGGATACTTTTGACTTGGTGGCGAATGGCTCCACCGAGCGACTTCCTGATACGCGGTGTCAAATCCTTCAGCTTGCTGACAACAGCGTTCTTCTGCGCGGAAGAATCCCCCATGACGGAAACGTAGACGTAGGCAATCGACAGGTCCGCTGTCACGCGACAATCCGTTACCGTTACCATTGGGTGCAACTGGTCAGCAAACTCGGAACCAAGAATGCCTGCTATTTCACGCTGGAAAAGACGTGCAACGCGCTGGGTACGGATGCTCACGGTGTTCTGATACCTCGGTCGGATCGGTTCCTAATCATCAAGCTTTCGCTTGGTCTCAACAATTTCGTAGGACTCGATTTGGTCTCCGACCTTCAAGTCATTGAAATTCTCGATACCGATTCCACACTCGTACCCATTCTGGACCTCGCGTACATCATCCTTGAAGCGCTTGAGCGAAGCCAGTGTACCGTCGTAGATGACAACCCCTTCGCGGATGAGGTGCACCTTGTCGTTACGATTGATGCGTCCCTCCTGCACCGAGCACCCGGCAATCATGCCAAGTTTCGGAACCTTGAAGGTCTCGCGCACCTCCGCAACACCGACGATCTTCTCGCTGCGCTCCGGTGAGAGTAGGCCCTCAAGAGCGTCTTTCACCTCTTCAATGGCGTGGTAGATGACCGAGTAGAGTCGAATATCGATCTCCTCCTGCTCAGCCAATTTGCGCGCGCCCAGTACGGGTCGTACCTGGAAACCGACGATGATAGCGTCGGAAGCAGAGGCCAGAACGACATCACTCTCGTTGATGGCACCGATACCCTTGTGGATGATGTTGACCACCACTTCTTCGGTACCAAGCTTCATCAGGGAATCCGACAACGCTTCCACCGAACCGGCCACATCCCCTTTGACAATCAGATTGAGCTCCTGGAAGTCGCCCAACGCCAGACGACGTCCGATCTCATCAAGCGTAATGTGTTTGCGCTGACGCAATGACTGCTCCCGCTGGATCTGCTGGCGCCTCTGCGCGAGATCCTTGGCTTCTTTCTCGGAATCGAGAACGATGAACTGATCTCCGACGTCTGGTGAGCCGTCCAGCCCGATGACGAGTGCGGGCTGGGAAGGACCCACCGTGTCAACACGACGATCCCGCTCGTCGAACATGGCCCTAACACGTCCCGACCACACCCCAACGAGGAATGCGTCCCCTACCCTGAGCGTACCCTTCTGTACAAGCACCGTTGCCACGTTGCCTCGTCCTTTCTCAAGACGAGACTCGATGACCGAACCGACGGCATTACGTTCGGGGTTGGCTTTGAGGTCAAGCAACTCAGCTTCCAGCAATACCTTGTCCAGAAGCTCGGAAACATTCTGTCCGGTCTTGGCAGAAACCTGCTCACACTGCACCTTCCCACCCCATTGCTCAACGAGCACGTTTTGGTCAGCCAGCTGTTGCATGACGCGGTCCGGATTGGCCTCGGGACGATCCATCTTGTTGATGGCCACGACAATGGGCACACCGGCCGCCTGTGCGTGGTTGATGGCTTCAACCGTTTGAGGCATTACGGCATCGTCGGCCGCAACCACCAGCACGACAACATCCGTAACCTGAGCGCCTCGAGCGCGCATGGCGGTGAACGCCTCGTGACCGGGCGTGTCCAGGAACGTGATGATCTTTCCGTCCTTCAGCGTGACCTGATACGCTCCAATATGCTGCGTAATACCGCCCGCCTCGCCAGCCACCACGTCCTCGCTGCGGATGAAGTCCAGAAGCGATGTCTTACCGTGGTCGACGTGACCCATTACTGTAACGACCGGAGCGCGGGGTTCCAAGTCTTCTTCTGCGTCCTCGGCAATGACGATGTCGGCTTCGGAGAAGTCGGAGATGAATTCAATCTCAAAGCCGAACTCATCGGCGACAATCGTGATCGTGTCCGCGTCGAGCCGCTGGTTGATGGACACCATCATCCCTGCGGCGAAGAGGGTGGAAATGACATCCGTGACAGGCACATCCATCAGGTTCGCCAACTCACCCGTCGAGATGAATTCAGTTACGCGCAACGTCGACGACTGCTCTTCCCGCTCCATCTCCTGCAGTTCCCGCTCCGCGGCACGGGTGTCGCGACGCTGGCGGCGGCGCTTCTGCCGAACGCGAGACGCCCCCGCCTCGAGCTCTCTCAGCGTTTCCTGTAGCGTGGCCTCTACATCTTTCTCATCTACATTAGGACCCTTCTTACGTTTTTTGGACCGTTTACCGGCCTCGGTAGGGGTATCCTCTGTGGCGGGTGTTCCGGGAATGCGTGTACGTTTGCGCTTGCGACGCCGTTTCGAACCAGGCTCTGCGTCCTCCACGGTCCCAAGGTCAATCTTGCCGAGGACTTTGGTCCCCGTCAGTTTGTAGCGATCCGCTGAGAGAAGCGCATTTTCCTTGGGGGCTGTTTCTCCCTCTTCGGTATCTGCTTCGGCTTGTGCCGCGTCGTCAGCCCCTTCCGGTTCTACCACTGGCGGGGTGGTATCCGGGGTAGTTTCCAGTGTTGGCTGCGACGGCTTCACAGCTGCCTCTTCTTCCGCAGCCGGCGCCTCTTCCACCGGCTCCTGCACCGCCTCAGGCGTTTCCGATATGTCGGCCACACCAGTCGAGGCGGCAGGCACATCGCTATCCGCCGCTTCTTTCTCGCCCTCGGTGGTCGGCAGCTTCTCCTCATTATCCGCGGATTCCACGAAATCAGGAGTATCCTCCTCCTCTTCAACGGCAGCCTCGTATGGACCGGCCGCTGAGCCTTCTGAAACATCCGATGTTTCCGTTCGAACCTCCGTGGATGGCTCAGGCTCATGCGCTGGCTCCCTCTCGATGGGAGCTTCCGTTACGCTGTCATCGCCGGATTCAATGGCCTCTTCGGCAGGTTCTGCTTCACCACCCTCAGCGCTGCCCTCTTCTGTCTCCTGGCGTGCAGCCGCCCGCTTGCGACTGACCCGTTCGGCTTGCTCCTTGTCGTCTGCAAAGAAGTCCATCAGGTCTTCATACGCCTCTTCTGAGGCTACAGCGGCATTGATACCCGAGCCCACAAGCGAGTCCGAGAAACCGGATTCCTTCAAGTGCTCCACCAAGGCATCACTGGAAACGTTGAGCTGCTTGGCAAGCCGGAACAACCGGACCTTCTTAAATTTCTTCTCTGTGGACATGTATCAGGGTTTGATCACGTGCTACGCTGCGACGGGGCGAAATAGGTCAATCGCTCGTCTGGACGCTTGAATCATCTGTTTCGTCAGAGGGCTCCGTACTCTCTGACACACTCTTTGTCGCGGGGGGCTCCTCCTCTTCTGGATTCGCTGCATCCGCTTCTGCCTCTGCCTTGGCAGGCTCCTCCTCCGAGGTTGCTCCGTCTGAAATAGCCTCTGCCGTCACGGCTGTTTGAGCCGGTTGGGCTTCTGACTCACTGCCATTGTCTTCAGCGAATTCCGCCTTGATCACATTCAACACGTGTTCCGCATAGGCCTCCTCCATACCCGTTCGCCGCACAAGCTCGTCACGGGATAATTCGAGCACGGCACGCGCTGTGTCGCAACCGATATTGCGCAGCATCTGCAGCAGTTCCTCCGGAATCTCGTCTGAGAACTCCTGGATTTCGATATCCTCCTCTTCTTCGGAGATCTCCCGGTAGACATCGATCTCGTACCCGGTCAGTTTGGATGCGAGCCGGATGTTGATCCCACCACGACCTATGGCCTGGGATACCTCGTCAACAGCTACCACCACCTTTGCCCTTGGGGGAGTCAGATCGTCGTTAAGGACAACCTGGACGGGCTTCGCGGGAGAGAGGGCGCGCTTGATCATCTCGACCGTATCCTCGGTCCACTGCACCACATCGATGTTCTCGTTTCCGAGCTCACGAACCACCGAGTGAATACGTGATCCCTTCATTCCCACGCATGCACCGACCGGGTCGATTCGGTCATCGTAGCTGATAACCGCAACCTTGGCACGATCCCCCGGCTCGCGAACGATCTTCTTGATCTCAACCAATCCCTCGTCGATCTCAGGCACTTCCTGTTCGAACAGGCGCTCCATGAAGAGAGGGTCGGCCCGGGAGATAACGATACGAGGATCTCCGTTAGCCTCTCTACCGACTTCCTTGATCACGGCCCGGATCATGTCACCTTTGCGGAATCGATCCCGGAAAATCTGCTCTTCGCGGGGCATTT
>JAFMNH010000056.1:0-8888 GCA_017859335.1 Rhodothermales bacterium
CTTGTGCTTCCCTGCTGCGATTCCCCCGCCCTGTGCAGCTGTGTTTTGTTGTCCCCCCATGTTGCTTCCACACACCCTTCTGATGGATGTCCCCCCATCTTGCATCTGCACGACAGCGTTTCGAACTGCTGAACCAGTTTGCCAACCTCCTTCTGGAGGCTGACACGGAGGAGGCCGTTGCGTGGGCCATCGCGAAGCAGGCCATTGCTCACCTCGGCTTTGAGGATTGTGTTATTTATCTGAAGGATCAAGCACTAGGGGATTTGGTGCAGGTGGCGGCACACGGTCCGAAGAATCCGAAAGAGGACCACATCCTGAATTCCATCCGCATACCTATGGGTGAAGGTATCGTGGGGTCAGCGGCACTATCCGGCAAGGTGCAGCGGGTCAATGACGTAACGACTGACCCGCGCTATATCGTGGATGATGAGGCCAGGGCGTCTGAGTTGGCCGTACCCATGATGCATAAGGGTGAGTGCCTTGGTGTCGTCGACTCTGAAGATGACAGGAAAGGGTTCTACACTGACGAGCATCAGGCAACCCTCGAAACGGTTGCGGCACTCGGCGCGGCACGTATCGTGCATCTCCGGGCGCTCGTGGCTCTTCAGAAGAGCCAGTCAGAATACCGGAAGCTTATTGAAGATGCCTCCGATATTGTCTTTACGACCGATTTGGCGGGTCGATTCACCTATATGAACCCCGTAGCGGTTCGATTGACGGGGTACTCTGAGGAAGAGCTACGGTCCATGCGGTTTACGGACCTGCTTGCCTCCTCTTTCCGCAGTCGGGTGATGGCATTCTATCGGGAGCAGTACCGTTCGCGCGAGCAGAATACCTACCTGGAATTTCAGTTCGTCTCGCGCGACGGTCGCATCTTTTGGGTGGGACAGAACCTGCAATTGGTGTACGAGGGGGAGGAGATCGTCGGCTTTCAGGGTGTAACCCGAGACATCACCCGTCTAAAGAATGCCCAGCTCGAAGTTGATCGTAGCCGATCGATCCAGACAGCCATGCTCTCGGGAGCCCTTGATGCCATCATTTCCATTGACGACAAGGGAACGGTCGTTGAATTCAATGCCGCGGCCGAGGCCACGTTCGGATATGCAAGGGCGGAGACCATTGGGCAGAAACTGGCGAGTTTGATTGTTCCGGAGGAGTTTCGTTCAGCGCACCGAGAAGGGATGGAGCGGCTGTTGCGAACCGGAGAGCCCCGCTTGATCGGTAAGCGCGTCGAAGTGCCTGCTCTCCACAAAGATGGTCATACCTTTCCTCTCGAACTGACACTGACACAAGTAGAGACGGATGAGGGGGTCAGATTTACGGCCTTTGCCAGGGACATTGCCGAGCAGAAAGAAAATCAGGAGGCTCTCGAGAAAGCCAAGAAACAGGCAGAGCGCAATGCAGACGCCCAGGTCACCTTCCTGTCTCGAATGAGCCACGAGATCCGGACGCCGCTCAACGCAGTGATCGGAATATCCCACCTGCTTGAGAGCACGGATCTGTCTGGCAAGCAACAGAAATACATCCAGGATATCCAACGGGCTGGCGATGTGCTGCTGGGTCTGATCAACAACATTCTGGATTTTCAGAAGATTGAAGCAGGCTTCGTGGAGATCGAGGCTGCAGATTTTGATCTGGCAGAATTGCTGGAAGAGATCGTTGACCGGGCTCGTTACCTGGCTTCGGACAAACCGGTTGAAGTCGTGTTGAGCACGGGAGATGGTATTCCCGAGTGGATCAACAGTGACTCTGTTCGACTGACCCAGATCCTTACGAATCTGCTCAACAACGCCGTCAAGTTTACCCCGCGAGGTCGGGTATCGCTCTCAGTTTCGTTGCAACGGGAAGATGCTGATCATGTAGTGCTCGATTTTGAAGTTCGAGACACGGGGATCGGTATTCCGGAAGAGGCGAAAGAGCGTGTTTTTGACACCTTCAAACAGGCCTCTTCCGATACTACACGAAGATACGGCGGCTCGGGACTGGGCCTGCCGATTGTGAAACAGTTGGTCTCCCTCTTCGGCGGTGACGTACGCTTCGAGTCGGAAGAGGGAAAAGGCACGTGTTTCCAGTTTTCCTTACCGCTCAAGGTCACTGACCGGGCGCTTATCCCTGAGCGCAAGGCGGATATCGCCGGCCTCACATTGCATGGGGTACGCGTTCTCGTTGTGGAGGACAACCTCGTCAACCAGTTTGTCGTTCGAGAGATGCTGGAGAGCTGGAAAGCCTTCGTTACCGTTGCCTCCCGAGGCGCCGAAGCACTTGACTTCCTGTCCCGGGAGACGTTTGATGTCGTTCTCATGGATATCCAGATGCCGGATATGGATGGTTTCGAAACGACCCATCGCATTCGGGAAGACCTGCAGCTGACCTCTGAATCCCTGCCTGTCATTGCATTGACGGCTTCCGCTCTGCGTGAGAAGCGGGATCGTGCCTATGCTGCAGGAATGAACGATTTTGTCATGAAGCCATTCGACCCCGCCTATCTGCACGAGCGTATTGTCCTGGCCGTGGGTATTGAACGCGTCACGGACTCCCAAGTACCCGAAGTTGATTCAGGTAGCGGCTCCGAGACTCCCGGTGCGGATATCGAGGCAACCGTCGATGGCCTGTCATCACAGGCACCTGATTCGGCACCTGCTGTGCCGGATGCATCGGTTCCTGAAGCAGGACTCATCGATTGGCGGTTCTTTGAGGAGAATTACGGCGACAAACCTGGCCTTCGCCGTCGGGTCGTACGGATACTGGCCGAAAAACTGCCCGACAACATTGCTTCCCTGCGAGATGGTCTTCGGGTGGGTGACGCTGCTGCCGTTCGTTCCGTAGCGCATCAGCTGCTTCCCAGCTTGCGTATGATGGCTGGGTCGGCGCTGGTGGACATAGCCGTAATCCTCGACAAGGAGGGCCTGAACGCCGAAACCCTGCAATCCAATGGCACCCGATTCGTGGATCTACTGGGTCGTTTCAGTAGCGAAGTTGAATCCATATTGGAAGAGGACGCCACATCGTGAAGACCATTTTCCCTATTCTAGTCATTCCTTCATTTTTCTGCTGATCACTACATAAGTGACCAAGAAAACACCATATCCCTGTGTCATTGTAGATGACGACCCCGTCGCTCGGGCCGTCCTCGTACAGTTCATTTCGGATGTCTCCGGATTGGAACTGACGGCATGTCATGAGTCCGCGACCGAGGCCATGATGGAGGGGGCCCTCTCCTCATCAAGCATCCTCTTTTTGGACGTTGAGATGCCCAAAATGACGGGCCTGGAGTTACTGGAAACGATGTCTGATCCTCCGCTGGTGGTGTTGGTAACCTCCAAAACGGAATATGCGGTAGATGCGTTCGGCTTCGATGTCGTGGATTACCTCGTCAAGCCCGTTACGTTCAGACGCTTCGTCCAGGCCGTTGACCGCTGTCGCTCCGTTTTTGACAGCCGGATTGATCCAGGAGAGTCACCGGACCATGTCTTTGTCAAGAGCGAGGGGAGGCTGGTCAAACTCATCCTCAAAGAGATCCAATGGATTGAAGCTCAGCGTGATTACGTGCTGATCCACACACCCAAGAAGGATTACTTTATCCACAGCACCATGAAGCGGCTTTCAGAGAGGCTTGGAGCTATGGATTTCGTTCGCGTACACCGCTCATTCATCGTGCGAATGGACCAGATAGCGGATATCGAGGACGGCAGTATCCGGATCGGCGGGAAAATCATTCCGGTCGGTGCGTCCTATCAAGACGCTCTCATGAAGCGCCTGACCATGCTGTAGGTGTCCGTGTCATGCGGTCTCTGCCGGTACGGCACTGCGGGCAGATGGATCGCGCTTCCAAGCGGCAACCTGCACTCGTGCTCGGTCAAGCAACCCATGGGCTGAGTCGTAGAGCACGGGGATGAGGACCAGGGTAACGAGTGTGCTTGCCAGCAGTCCGCCGATCACAACCCGTGCCAGCGATGCCTGGATCTCGGCACCCGGACCGATACCAATAGCCAGGGGTAGCAAACCGAGCGTGGTGGTCAGCGTTGTCATCAAGATGGGACGCAATCTCAAGCGACCTGCCTCAATGACCGCCTCCATCGTCATCATGTTCTGTTCGCGGCGCAGCAGGTTGATGTAGTCGATGAGCACGATGGCGTTGTTGACCACAATACCCACCAGCATCACTATTCCCATGATGCTCTGCATGTTGAGGGTGGTGCCTGTCAGGATGAGGGTCGGCACGACGCCGATGATGGCCACCGGAACCGAGAACATCACGATCAGAGGATCGAGGAAACGTTCGAACTGCCCCGCCATCACCATGTAGATCAGGGCGAGCGCCATCAGGATGGCAATCATGAACTCGCGCGAGGCCTTCTGCTGCTCCTCGAACTCTCCACCGAACGAGATGGCGAAACCGTCCGGGAGATTCATCTTGGACAGTTCCGTTCGTATCAGCCCTACGGCATCCCCGAGAGCTATACCATCTTCCAGGTTGGCGGAGATATAGTGGATGCGTTGGCCATCGACCCGCTGAATGGAGGTCGGTGTGCGACCGACGCGCGGCTCTACGAGGGATGACACCGGAATGACTTCACCAGCTGGGGTGCGCACCGAGATATTATCCAGATCCTGCAGGGTCAGGCGGTCCTCTTGTCGGAGGCGCACGATGATCGGGAATTCCTCGCCTGCAATACGCAGCTGACCCGCACGGCTGCCGCCGACACTGGTCTGGACGGCACGACCGACCTGTTGTACGGAGAGTCCAAGACTGGCAATCTTGGCCCGATCAAAAATCAGGTTCTGCTCGGCCCGGCCCTCCCGGCTACCGAGGCGAACACCCGCCACGCCCGGAATGAGCTCCATTCGGGACTGGATCTCGCGGGACACCTGGTCGGCCACTTCCAAGTCGTAGCCTCGAAGTTCAACCTGGACGGCTTCTGTGCCACCCCCGCTGCGAAAGAGCCTGCGCAGGATCCACAAACCGGACTGGGCTTGCACGCGAACCTCGACGCCGGGCACCTTACCGACCACTTTGCTGCGCAGGAAGTCGGCAATCTCCTGGCTGCTCATGGTCCGCTCATCGGCTGGCTTGAGCGCGATTTCGATCTCAGCACCACCCCACCCGATCTGCGTGGCCACCTTGTCAATCTGTTCCATGGGCAGGTGTGGACGCACCGCACGGTCCATTTCGTCGAGGTATTCCTTGACGACCGCAATGTTGGTGCCTTCGGCCATGTCCATGCTGACGCTGATCTCGTCGGCGTCCGTCGGTGGCGTCAGCTCCACCGGGATCGTGGGCAGGAGCAGGAAAGCTCCAATCACCAATACAGTTGCCGTGCCGAAAACCGTCTTACGATGACGGGCGGCGCCGCGAAGCGAATTGGAATACCAGTCCTCGAGGCGACGGAAATAGCGCTGGAACCAGCTCATCTTGCGGGCAGACTCAGTGTCTTCCCGCTTGCCGGACTTGACGCTCAAGAAGCGGCTTGCCAGTACCGGTACCAGCGTCATGGCGGCCAGCAGGGAGCAGGCCAGAGCAAAAACGACAACCAGTGCCAAGGCCTGGAAGAGCTGTCCGATGGTGCTGTTCATGAACACCAGGGGCAGGAAGATGACGCTCGTCGTCAAGGTCGACGCTACGATGGCGCCCACCACCTCGCGCGTTCCGACACGCGCCGCATCGACCAGGGACAGCCCCTTTTCTTCGCGCTGTCGGACGATGTTCTCCAGCACCACGATGCCGTTGTCGACCATCATCCCGATGCCCAGGGCCAAGCCTCCAAAGGTCATCTGGTTGAGCGTCATGCCACCGAAGAAGAGCACGCCGAACGTCGCGATGACGGAAATGGGTATGGCAAGCGCAATGATGAACGTGGACGAGCCATTGCGCAGGAAGAGGTAGAGGACGAAGATGGCCAGCAGACCACCCCATACGGCCGAGTTCGTGACGCTGTCGATGCTCTGTCGGATGAAGGTGCTCTGGTCGCTGATGATATCGAGCTGCATATCGGTACGCTCGGCATTTACCCGCTCGACTTCAGCGCGGATGGCGTCCGCCACGGAGACCGTGTTGGCTCCGCTTTGCTTCTGGATCTGGAGGCGGATGATCGGGATCTCGTCCAGCTCGGTCAGGAAAGAAATGTCTTCGAAGCCATCCTCGACCTCTGCCACATCGCGTACCCGAACAGGCGTGTCTCCAACGTAGGTAATGACCGTTTCGGCAATCTGGGGAACCGACTCGAATTCTCCGAGCGATCGTACATACAAATCCTGCGTGCCCTGTTTGACATTTCCGCCGGGCAGTTTGGCGTTTTCGCGGGATAGGGCCTGTTGTACGTCGGCAGGTGTCAGACCGGCTGCCTGCAGCCGATCCCGTTCCAGGTTGATGCGGATTTCCCTGTTCACACCCCCGCGCACCTCGAGCGTACCCACACCGGGTATCTGCTCGAAGCGCTGCGCGATATCCCGCTCCAGGATCCGCGTGATGGATGCCATGTCCCGCTGGCTCGAAACGCCCAGCGTCATGATCGAAATGTTGTTGGGGTCGAATTTCCAGATCCCTGGCGCCTCCACTTCCGGGGGCAGGTTGTCCCGAATCCGGTCGAGGGCGCCCCGGACGTCGTTTGCAGCCTCGTCCAGCCCCGTGCCCTGCGTGAACTCAAGCGTCACACGGCTGCTACCCTCGGAGGACGAAGACGACATGCGCTCCAGGTTGGGGATGCCGGAGAGGGCGTTCTCCATCGGGTCGGTGATGATCTGCTCCATCTCTTCGGGGCCCACATTCGGATAGTTCGTGAACACCGTGAGCCGCGACATTTCGATGGGCGGCAAAAGGTCAACGGGCAGGTAGCGGAACCCGACGATACCCAGGGTTATGATCACCAGATAGAACATCGTGGTGGCAACGGGCCGTCGAATGGACAGATCGGTCAAAGAAGCCATGGCAGCAATCGGTCAGTGTAAGGTTGGGGAGTGGAGCGACTCAGCTTACTCGCCGGAGGAGGTACTGACTGAAACGGGCTCAACGCCGGGCTCGGTCGGTGCTTCTGCCGCCAATTCATCCGTGGTAGGCGCCCGGTTGATGGATGGGTTCTGTTCCTGGTTGAACTGTTCCCGCGCTACCTGCTGCTGCTTCTCCATGAACTCCGCCAAGAGGTCCTGATCCATCATGCCCTGCAGCTCCCGGATACGATCCCAGGATTGGGGTCGAACGCGTGCTTGGACGGTGCCGTTGATGGGGCGGATCATGTTTTGCCCCACACTGACCACCCAGTCACCCATGGATATCCCGGTGACGGCAGCTACACCCCGACCACGAGCCAGCACCTCGACCGGCTGAAACGTCATCTGGGTGGCTTCCGTGATCGGGGCCGGGTTGTCCGGATCGTGGGAGTCCGGCTCTTCGACCGGCGTTTCCGTGGAAAGCGCAGGCGCCACATAAACACCCAGCATACCGTTGTTGGGATTGTCGTAGAGGACGGACTCTGGCACGATGACAGCTGAGGTAGACTCACCGTAGAGCACATCCACGGCCACAAACATGCCTGGGCGGAGTCGGCGGTCGCGGTTGTCTACGTCCACTTCGGCACGGGCGCTATAGCTTTCGGCGTTGATGAAGGGAGAAATTCGGGACACTTGTGCCTCGATCGGACCCTGGTCAGACCCCTCGACGGTGATGAGGGCCGTTTGTCCGGGTACAATCCGGTTGATCATACGGTCCGTTATGGACATCTCAATCCGAACCTTATCGAAGTTACCCATGGTGAAGAGGGCTTCTCCCGCCATGACCCGCATACCCACCTCGGCATTGCGTTGACCCACATAACCCGCAATCGGCGCCCGTACGACCGTTCGGCGCAACTGTTCACGCTGCTCTTCCAGGTTGGCTTCGGCCTGGGCAATGCGTGCCACCGCTTGGGCATGCGCTGCTTCAGCGCCGGCAAACGAAGTCCGCGCCGCATCGAGTCGCTGCTCACTTTCCAGCTGGCGCCCGGCCAGCTGTTCAACCCGATCGAGTTGATTACGCGCTTCGGTAAGTGAGGCCTGTGTTCGCTGTGCGTCGGCCTCTGCTATTTGCAGAGCCGCCTCCGACTGCGCAACCTGATCCCGGTATTGCTTATCCCGAAGGTAGACAAGAGGAGAACCCGCTTCCACGTAATCCCCGTTCTGCACGAGGACACGGGTGATCGGAGCGGAGATCTCCGCCACGATCTCTACCTGGTTTTCGGCGCGTACAATGCCACTCATACGCTCCTCGAGGGGGAGGGAGCCGTAACGCGCCCGCACGGCCTCGACCGTGGGTGTGACGGCCGCAAACTGGGCCGGCATGCCGCCGGATGACGTGTCGGACGACCCGCATCCGGACAGGGCGGCGACAGCAGGAATCAGCAGAAGAGCAAAGCTTGAACGAAATGACATACGGCTCCGGGTGCGAATGGAAATCGAGTTGATTGTCACAGCGCGGGCAAAACCGTCGGCAAAGGGTTCGTTGAACCGATCAAATCAACGTCGTGAGCGCTTTTCACACCGGTTAGACGTTATGAGCACTTGTTCATTTCATTAACATTTGGCGAAGGGGGAGGTCGACTGTTCTCCACAAGACTGTTATGATCTTCCCAATTCCGCCATCATTCCGTACACTGCGGCGTTCCGTTTTCGACGTTCAGCCCACGCTCGCCATGCCCCACAAAGAAGTTCATGATGCTCTCAAGGAAGTCTACGATGTGTGCATTGTCGGTTCGGGAGCTGGCGGCGGGATGGCTGCCAAGACGCTGACCGAAGCCGGGGCCAAGGTGGTCATGCTTGAAGCGGGGAGCGATTGGGATGCTGTCAAGGACGGTGCCATGCTGACCTGGAACTACCAGAGCCCCCGTCGCGGTAAAGGCACCAAGGATCGTCCGTTCGGC
>JAFMNH010000056.1:8898-17068 GCA_017859335.1 Rhodothermales bacterium
GCGAGTTCGATGCCTGCATCGGCGGCTGGGAGATTGATGGCGAGCCGTATACGAAGGCCGATGGCACCGATTGGGACTGGTTCCGTGCGCGGATGGTTGGTGGGCGTACCCATCACTGGGGGCGTATTTCTTTACGATTCGGCCCGGACGACTTCCGAAAGAAATCCATTGATGGAAAGGGCGATGATTGGCCGATTGGATACGAAGACCTGATGCCCTACTACGACCGTCTGGACCGCATGGTGGGCATCTTCGGCAGTGTCGAGAACTTCTACAACGAGCCTGATGGCATTTTCATGCCAGCGCCCAAGCCGCGCTGCTACGAAATGATGATCAAGGGTGGGGCGCAGAAAGTCGGCGTTCCGGTCATTCCCTCGCGCCTGTCTATCATCACCCAGCCACTCGGCAACCGGCCGGCCTGTCATTATTGCGGCCAGTGCAACCGGGGTTGCGCCACCCGTTCGAACTTCTCATCGCAGAGTGTGCTTTTGCCCCCGGCGTTTGCCACGGGGAATCTGACGCTCATAACCAATGCGATGGCCCGGGAAGTGCTGACGAACGATGAGGGGGAGGCTACGGGCGTCTCCTATGTGGATACGACCACGATGCAGGACTATGAGGTCAAGGCCAGGGTCGTGGTGCTGGCAGCCAGTGCGTGTGAGTCGGCCCGCCTGATGATGAATTCAACATCATCCAGACATCCCAACGGTCTGTCCAACTCGAGTGATGTTCTGGGGCGGTACCTGACCGACTCGACAGGTGCGGACGCCATGGGCTTTTTCCCGAATCTGATCGATCTGCCCGTGCACAACGATGACGGGGTCGGGGGAATGCATATCTACATTCCCTGGTGGCGC
Organism: Rhodothermales bacterium; assembly: GCA_017859335.1. Lineage (GTDB taxonomy): Bacteria > Bacteroidota > Rhodothermia > Rhodothermales > UBA10348 > JAAZVD01. The sequence continues at coordinate 9,756 of JAFMNH010000056.1, forward strand.
GAGAACGACCGCTCGCTGCCGTTCTCGCGCGGCTACCACATTGAGGTGTGGGGTGGACGGGGCATGCCCGGCTACGGTTTTGGCGGCGGCATCCATCGGATCAACGGTCAACTCGACTCGGGTGATCGTACGCGCGGCGGGGGTGGCTTCGGGGCCCAACTCAAAGACGACTACCGCAGGCTCTGGGGCACCTATGTGGGCATGTCCGGCCGGGGAGAGATGATTGCCCGGTATGACAGCCGGTGCACGATCGACCCTGATGTGGTGGACAAATACGGCATTCCAGTCCTGAAATTCGATACCTCGTGGAGCGATGAGGAAAAGCTGCAGATGAAGCACTTCCATGAAACGGCCCGGGAGATCATCCACGCAGCGGGCGGCACGTCGGTGTGGGACATGCCTACTGCCGAAGATGATTACGGTATTACGCGACCAGGCCAGATCATCCATGAAGTCGGAGTCACGCGCATGGGTAAGGACCCCAAAACCAGCGTGCTCAACGAATGGTGCCAGGCGCACGAGGCAAAAAATGTATTCGTGGCCGATGCCGGACCGTTCGTGTCCCAGCCCCACAAGAACCCCACGTGGACCATCATGGCGCTCTCGATGCGCACGTCCGAGTATATCGTGGATGAAGTCAAACGGAGGAATCTCTGATGGCCCTTTCCCGACGCGAATCCCTCAAATTGATGGCGCTGGCCGCCATCGGCTCCACCATCCCCGGGTGTGGCCCGTCCGACATCGAGAACGCGGCTTCGAAAGTGGTGGCTGCGTCGAAAACCATGCCGCTCGCGGATCGAGAGCCGACCGTGCTGAGCCGGCATGAGTATGAGACGGTGAAGGTGCTGGCCGACTGGATCATTCCGGCTGATGATCGCAGTGGTAGTGCGACGGACGCTGGCGTGCCCGCTTTCATCGATTTCATCCTGGAAGATGTCGAAGGCGCTGCGGAGCCACTTCAGCGGGGGTTGGCGTGGCTGGATGCGCATGTGGCATCCACCGGCACGACGACCTTCATTGAGCTCGCGGAGATAGATCAACAGGCCGTTCTGGATCAGATCGCCTGGCCTGATGATGTCGCGCCCGGGTTGGAGGAGGGAGCAGCGTTCTTTACCCTCATGCGCGATATGACCGCTTCCGGCTTCTGGTCCAGCCAGATGGGTGTAGAGGACCTGGGCTACAAGGGCAATACAGCCAATCCCAGCTGGGAGGGGTGCTCGCACGAGGCCATGGAGCACCTTGGACTCTCTTATGACGACGTATAGTTCGGGGCAACGCGTCTTCGTTCCAGGAGGATGGATCCGGACGATGGGTACCATGCTTCGTCAGCGTCGACCAGAAAGGGGAGCACCTTGCCTGCCGTAATCCACGCGGTCCCGAACGCCCACAAGGCAACCAGTTCAGCCCAGTAGGTCATCTCGTAGGCGCCGACCGTGTCCTCCGGGAGTGCCCATGTGGCTGTGCCCAGGCCCAGCATGGCAGCCAGGATGATGCAGCCGCAGACCAGATAGATGCGTGCTCTTCGCCCCTTTTTGCCTGAATGTCCCCGCGTTCTCCGGCGAAAGGGACCCAGGCAGAAGTAGGCCAGGATACTGAAGAGCACGAGGGCGCAAAGGTCATGGAAATGCGATTCCCATCCACTCTGAGCCGTCGGCCCGGCAGCAGGAAACAGCGCGATGCATACGGTTGCCGCTGCAGCCGCCCTCGAAGCCACTGATTCAATCCGTGAGTGTCCGCGGTAGGAGGCCATCAATGCGGCGATGACAAAGAGCAGACCTACGAACACGTCCCGAGCCTCGGTATGGTAGGAAGCGCTGATGGATACCAGTTCATCGGCCGCCACGATATCAACGGCGAGTGGAAGGAGAAATGCGATGATTCCAATCAGGAGGCGAAGGCGGCGGTGGTCGAAAACGGAGGAGGGCATGGTAGGGGGAACGCTAGGAGGAATCGCAGCAGCAGTTACACTCAGGAAAACGTTCAATCACATGCCCTTCCGCCATCATCCGTGCGTGGCCCGGCCGTGCTTCATGCGCGGTCGCTCGTCATCCCGTTTGCCACTTGGGTCTGCTGACGAATAGATTCCGGATGTCACCTGAACCCTTCACACACGAACGCCATCATGTATCGCTCCCTCGTTCTCGTTGCTCTGCTAGCCTTCACTGGTTGCTCAGATGCCCCCCCATCTGCTACGGAAGTGGTTTCCACGGTCATACCAGATACCACCATCACGGCCGAAAACGGTCATAATAAATGGAGCAAGACCTTCGAGCCTGTCCTGACGGTGGACTCCGGTGCCATCGTGGAAGCCTATCTGGTTGAAGCGTCAGGTGGGTACGTCACCCGGGAAACCGTGGCCGAGGATCTTCCCGGTATTCTTGCCGCCGGACCGTTTCATGCCCTGACGGGACCCGTCGCCGTCCGAGGTGCCGAGCCGGGGGATGTACTGGCTGTCACGTTGCACGAAATCGAGGTACAAGACTGGGGATGGACCGCTGTATTCCCGGGATTCGGTTTCCTGGCCGATGAGTTCACCGAACCCTACATCCGGATTTTTGAATTCGAGGAAGGCGATACGGAAGTCGAATACGCCCCCGGTATTTCCATCCCGTTTAGGCCATTTCCCGGCGTCATGGGTGTAGCGCCAGACACGGAAGAACTGCTCTCCACCGTGCCTCCCCGGCACAACGGCGGCAACATGGACGATCGGGATATGGTCGAAGGCACGACGGCCTATTTTCCGGTTCTCGTGGAGGGCGGCCTGTTCTCTATTGGAGACCCGCATGTAGCCCAGGGTGATGGCGAAGTGTCCGGTACGGCCATCGAAGGCCCGCTTCGCGTCGTATACGAGATCACGCTGATCAAGAATGGTCGCCAGATGCCCTCGCCGCAGTACGAAAGCCCGACCCACTATTCGGTCACGGGCTATGGCGTGAGCATTGATGAGGCAGCCCGCATGGCAACGCGTACGATGGTGGATTACATCGTCGATGAGACCGGCATGAGTCGTACCGAGGCCTATGTCCTGGCTTCGTTGGCAGCCGATCTCAAGATTGCAGAGGTCGTGGATGTGCCGCACATGCTGGTGACGATGCGGATTTCCAAGGACGTGCTCTGAGAGAGGGTACGGCAGGAATGCAGCGCGGGCCGGCAGTCGATGACTGCCGGCCCGCGCGCGTTTCAAACACGGGGCCTGAAACGGATTGGCATGATCTCAGGACGTCTTAGAGATCGTATTTCACACCCAGGTTGAAGGTCGGACCGTAGTACTCCGCCTGGAAGGTGCGGTCCCTGTCCCCTGCGTAGAAGCGCAAGGGCTGGTTGAGCAGGTTGTTCGCGTTGAAGAACACCCGCAGGTTGTTGTTCACGCGGTAGAGTCCGTTTACATCCAGATAGGTCACAGCGTCATAGTAGCGCTCGAGGCCCGGCGTCAGATCAAGGGCGTCCGGATCGAGGTACGAGCTGTTGTAGTTGAAGGAGGCACGCACATCCAAAGGACCCTTGGTGTACGAGAGGCTCGTATTCAATGAGTGCTTGGCCGTGCCCGGCAGGTCGATCTTTTCGTCGGCCAGGGCCGGGTTCTCCGTGGAGGAGCTGGTGAAGGTGTAGTTGGCAAACACACCAACGCCCGGAAGAGCGTCCAGCTGACGCTGCACAGCTACTTCGAAACCAACCAGTGAGGCGCTGGCGCCGTTGACCGGACGGAATATCGAGTCATAAGTACGGCCAGAGAAGGCATCCACGGCATCGCGCTCCTCAAGGACGTAAATGAAGTCGTTGATGTTCTTGTAGAAAACGCCACCGGAAATCAGACCAATGGTCCCAGAATACTTCTCAACCATGAGGTCAAGGTTCATCGAGCGGGTCGGATTCAGATCCGGGTTGCCGACGGAGAGCTCGTTATCCTCGACGGCAATCTCGCGGTAGGGGACCAACTCGAAGAAACCGGGGCGGGCCAGCGTGTTGGTCCAAGCCAGACGCACGATCGTGTTGGTGTCGACTTCGTAGCGGAAAAGGACGCTTGGGAGGATATCCGTGTAGGAACTCTCTCCGTCAACCGGTGTCACTGCTTCCGTATCATCGTTGAATTCGTTACCGATGAACGTAGCCGTTGTGGCTTCCACGCGCACACCGAAGACACCCGAAAGCTGGTCGCTGAAGCTTCGATTGTACATGACGTATCCGGCATGTACCGTCTCGTCGGACTCGTAATTGCCGGCGGCATACTCTTCCGGCAGGTCTGTACGCTCGAAGAGGGATGAGTTTTCCAGATCCAGGCTGCCAAGTGATTCAGGTGTCTGAAAAAGACCTACCGAGTACGGACCAGCCAGATAATTTTCGTCGGAGTAGTCGTCCGAGTCAACCGATGCGAGATTGTCAAAACCGCTGGTCGGCTCATACTCGAAGAACGCGTTGTCGCGGATCTTGTCCTTGGCACGCAGGCGGTAGCCGAATTTCAGACCATGATCCTCAGCATTTGAGCCAGCCAGCGGCATGGTGATGTCCAGACGCGCGTTGTAGTTGTTCTGCTCCGTCATCTGGAACTCTTCCGTGATTTCGCGCAGGGAGTAGTTGCTCAGATTGCCATCGGCTGCATTGACCAGCGAGAAGGTCGGCTTCTCGGGGTCCGTTACGTCGACGCGCACGGGCACGTCGCGCAGGCGCCACGAGATATAGCGCTCATTTGGACGCTCTTCAGAGGCGCGTGACCAGGAGGCCTGCCAGTCCACCCGGAATTTGTCCAACTGATGCTCGCCGGCCAGTGAGAAGTTCGATGCGCGCTGGTCTTCCAGACGGGCGTTCTTGATATCATCCGTTCCGGCCTTGGTCTGGCGACGAATCTCTGCTTCCTCGACAATACCCGAGGCATCGGGCAGGTCCAGGCGGTACTGCGCGCGGAACCGGTTCTCATAGTCGTTCCGATGGTTGTACATCGAGCGGAAGTAGATAACCGAGCTCGAGTTCGGACGGTAGTCGAAAGATGCCGCCACGCTGCGACGGATGCGCTGCAGGTCGTAACGGCGGATGTCCCATTCGTCGACGAAGAACGTGCCGCCATCTTCGCCCCATTCGCCTTCCGAGTTGTCCGAACCGAAATTATTGTTGTGGTAGGATCCAGAGAGAACCACACCGAGGCGACCATCCAGGAACCGGTTACCCAGAACGGCTGCCAGGTTGGACGTAGCCTTTCCGCGCAGGTCGTTGTACCCGCCACCGGCAGTGACTGAAATACGTTGGCCGCCGGAGGGTGCACGCGTAATCAGGTTGACCGATCCCCCGATGGCATCGGCATCCATATCAGCGGTCAGAACCTTGTTGACCTCGATGGTCTGGATCATATCCGATGGGATCAAATCCAGCTGAACGGTACGGGCCTCGGCTTCAGCAGACGGGATACGCTCTCCGTTGATCTGAACCGAGTTCAGCTGGGGGGCTGAGCCACGGATGGATGCAAAACGGGCTTCGCCCTGGTCGTAGAATACCGTGATCGAGGGAATGCGCTTCAGGGCGTCTCCCACGTTGGCATCAGGGAATTTGCCGATCTGGTCGGTCGAGACTACGTTGGACACATTGATGTTGGCACGCTGCTGGTTGAGGGCTTTTGCCTCGCCAGCCAGGCGCTCGCTGATGACCAGGACCTCATCGCCCTGGATGATTCCCGGCACGAGCGTGAATTCGATGGAGACGTCCTCGGAAACAGCTACCTCGCGGGTGACCGTCTGGAAACCCAGGTAGCTCACGGAAAGAACGTGTGTTCCTGAAGGAATGCCGGCAAGGGTAAAGCGTCCTGCCTGGTCGGTTATACTGCCTCTGTCCAGGGCATCGATCTGGACAGTGGCCCCGGGCAAAGTGAGGCCTTGCTCGTCATAGACGTAGCCAGAGATGGTGTGTACAGTCTGGGCCTGTGCTGACAGGGAGAAGAGCGTCAGAGCCAGAAAGGATAGTAGCGTGCGCATCATCGTTCAGTTGGGTTTTGGATACGCCGAACGCTACCCACGCAATATTATCTGAGTGTGATCAGTGCCCCGTGGGACTACGCCTGCGGAGGGCTTTGCACGAGCGGAATGGGGCATATTATCCCCTTGAAGCCCTCAGGCACGCGTTGCCGTCTTGACCTTGGCCGGATCCGCCCTGACAAAATCCCTCGAAGCGGCTATATTTTGCGGACTGTTCATAAAACCGCCCCTTCGTCATGCTACGGTACGCACTTCTTTTCCTGGTATCCCTCGGTATTTCGTTCAGTACACACGCGCAGTCAGGTCGGTGCCGAGATTTTTGACGATTTCGATTTCGGGACCATCAATATCCTGGCCGATATCTACGTAGGGCCCACAAAGATCTCGACGGTACGGTTCAGCAATCTGATAAGCGGGGACATTGCGGGGAGCCCCAATTGGGGTGAGGTCTTTCCAGGGGTAAGCGCGGACGGGGCAAAAGAGGCTTTTCGTTCGCGTTTTACCATCCAGAATGTCCGGATGGTGGACGTGAACAACCGCCTTACCGGTATGGCTTCATGGGTTCGAGAGCGTGAAAACGAACGCACGTACGCCGATGCCATGGACCGTGCCCGGCAGTTGGAGCAGGCAGGCGACCTCGAGGGCGCACAGGCGGCGTACAACGAGGCATCGAAAGCCAAGCCGGGAGATGAGGCGGCCAGCACAGCCCGCCAGCGCGTCGAGTCCGAGCAACGGGAAAAGGAAGCCGAACAGCGTCGTCAGGAACGTGCTGCTGAAGAGGCCCGGCAGCAAGCCGAAGCGCAGCGGGCCGAGGCGTTGGAAGCGCAGCGTCGCCAAGAGCAGCAGGCACAGGATGATGCCCAGCGTCAAGCGGATGAGGCGGCTGCCCGCGAGGCCGAGCGGAGGCGTCAGCAACAGGAGGAATTTGAGCGCATTCAGCGCGAGGGCGAGGAGCGACAGCGTCAAATAGAGGAGACCCAGGACCGTGTGCGCGAGGGAATTGCGGCTGGCATAGCCCAGTCGAATGCCACCCAGCCTTTCTTTGGCGAGGGCATGGGCGTGTATGTCAGGGCGATGACCCAGGAGGTCCCGGAAAGCTTTCTTGAGTCAGGAGGTACCGAGGGCAAAGCACTCAGCTTCGGCATGATAGGACCCTTTTTCCAGCAGGGCCGCTTTACGGTCAACGTTGGTGTCACCCTTTTCAAGGGGGACGAGTCGACACCGTTCTATCCCACATATGAAGGCACAGAGACCCCTGTCGATGAGGAAAGTGTGAGCTATTACGGTGGGGAAATAGGTCTGGGTATGAAACTCGGAAGAGGATGGGGCCTCCTGTCCAACGTGGCTTATCCCTAC
>JAFMNH010000057.1 GCA_017859335.1 Rhodothermales bacterium
CCATCCATGTTTCGGAACAGGTGGTTAACCGCCTGGCTGATCAGGATCACATGGCGAAGATGTCTGAGAGCTGGATTACTGCAGAGGGCGAGGTAGTAGAATCGGCCGTTGCGTCTGTTATTCGACACATCACCTCGGTCATCAGGAATCGGGTCATGCTGGAAGCCTCGCAGACGGAAACGATCGTCGGCAATGTCCTTCCTTCCTTCACCGCAGAAACCGACGAGGTGCGGGCAGCCATTCGTGAAACCCGCAATCGACTCATCGATCGGGTCGTGAACCTGACTCTCCGTGAGTTGGAGAATCCCGCCCATGTGGCAGCTGAGGTGGACAAGCGGGTGGCAGATGAGAACGAGAGGCTCTTGAACGCCGTTGCATCCTCTGTTGAACTGCTCGTGGAACGTGTTTCCACAGCGGCATGCAGGCAGCTGGACGAATCGGACGAGGTTGCCACCAAGGTGTCATCAGCCGTGGCAGGCGACGCGCCTGAATTCAATCGCGCCATTGAAGCGGCGATGGCCCTTCTACAGCAGGAGGTCGCATCACGGGTTCAAGAGCGGATGGTGGCAACCGACAGCGTATCGTCGGAAGCTCGGGCGCTCCTGGGCGCGGAGCCCAAGGAGGTCCAGAAGGCAGCGGCTTTGCTGGAGAGATCCCTATTGCAAGAAGTAGCTGATGGGACCAAGGCACAGCTTCATGATGTGCATGCTGCTGCTGAGCGCGCCCGTGCATTCCTCCGGGCCACTAACGAAATCGATGCCGTTAAGGAGGCCATGAGAGTCCGGTTGTTCAAGTCCATGGCAGAAACCGTCATGGGTCAGTTGAGCGATACGGACAAAGTCAGCACCGAAGCCTTCTGGCATCTTGACCAGCAGCATGAGCATGTCCGCAATGCGATGTCTGAGCTGCGGCGCCAGATGCTCTTTACGATCGCCAAGGAAACGATGGCATCGCTGGCGGACACGGAAGCTGTTGCCAACGAATCCCACGATCTTGTTCCGGCATCATCAGGCCCAATGACTGCAGCCGCAGAAGCGCTGAAAGATAGACTGTTATCAGATGTAGCGCGGGAGGCACTCGAACTGATGAAGAATACGGATATCGTTGTTGCACAGGCCAACGCGCAGATGGGAGATCATGAGGACGTGCTCCGGGCAATGCAGGGTATTGTTGAGCGTCATCTCATGGAAAGTCTGCTGGCCAGCGCTCTTTCTCAGATCGGAACACAGGTTTCCGGAATGGATGATGCCGCTGAGCGCTCCTTCCTTCGCAGAGCAGTAAGCGAGATTCAAGGAGCGCAGGCAGGATCTGTGCCGGTTGGGCTGAAGCCAACGGAGCAGGCTCCCAACACGACAAGCGCAGCCGTGAAACCAGAAGGTCAGGCCTGGTCCAGATTGAGCGAATTGTCTGGTAATGAGGATGCCGCCCCTGCACCCAAAAAGTGGCGCATAAATGAATTCAGACCAGAGGACTGGGATGCACTTCCCGGTGCCGCGTCAGATTCAAAGCGTACCAGGGTCCGCGCATTCCCGAAAGGAGAATAGGCCACGTCCTCGTGTCATTGGCTTGGCCGGTGGATGGTGGTCTCAGGTTTGTATCCACACAGGTCAGTCTGAATGACAACATATTCCCGTGATGATTCCCAGGAATTGAAACGGGGTTTGTTCAGCGCCGGGCCGGCGGACACATGTCCGCCGGCCCGGCGTGTTTTTATCCTGAGGATCCACAGCCTGAACCATGCGTCAGAGCTGGGTCACACTAGAGCCAACCATGCATTTCAGATACGAAGCTTTCATGGCCCGCCGGTATCTGCGAGGAGCCCAGGGCACCTCGGGTGGTCGACGGTTTCTGCGCCTGATCACATGGATCAGTGTGGTGGGCATTGCGGTCGGTGTAGCGGCCCTGATCCTTGCGCTCTCCATCGTTCGCGGGTTCAGTCTGGAGATTGACAAGAAGCTGACCGGATTCGCTGCTCACGTGCAGGTCCAAAGTATCAAGGATGAACCCCTCGATGAGGCGCAAGACACGGAACGCTTGCTCCGCGCCCAGCCCTTTGTCAAAGAGGTAGACGCGGTGCTGCAGGAGTTCATCCTGGTACGAAAAACGTCCCGGGATATCGAGGGCGTCGCCATGTGGGGTACCACGCGCCTACCTGCATTCATTCAGTCCTCTCTGATAGATGGTGTCGGCCTCGAGGTAAACAGGTCGGGGAGGGACGGCTTGGTGATCGGTGCGTCTCTTGCACGCCTTCTGGGTGTAGAGACCGGGGATCTGGTCACGGTGTTTTCTGTGCAGGGCCAAGGTAGTCCGGGATCCCGCTCTCCAAGTCTGAAACAACTGGAGGTAACCGGGATCTATGAGTCATCGCTCGCAGATTTTGATGATCTCTATGTTTTTGCCGAGCTGGAGGTCGTTCGATCCTTGTTGGGATATGGGGAAGATGAGGTAACCCGATTTGATGTGCGGGTTGCGGACGGAGTTTCATTTGACGATGCGGCAGATCGGCTCGATCAGGTTTTGTCGTTTCCCGCCATGGCCCGGCCCGTCACGGATATCTACCGAAGTCTGTACGCCTGGGTAGCCCTGCAGGAAAGCATCATCCCCCTGATCATCTCCATCATAGTGTTCGTTGCTGCCGTTAATATTGTCGCGACCCTGTTGATGATCATCCTTGAAAAAAGACGGGAAATGGGCATCCTGGCAAGCATGGGCGCAACCGCCCGTTCACGACGTCGCATTTTCGTGCGGCTGGGTCTGTTGATTGGAGGCGTTGGTGTAATGATAGGGGAGGTCATTGCACTTATTTTGTCATTGGTTCAATCGCGTTTTGGCATTATTCCGTTGCCTGCCGATGCCTATTACATGAGCACCGCGCCGATACGATTGCACGCACTCGACTTTGTAGCCGTTGCCGTCGTCACGTTGGCACTATGCATCGCATCGTCCTGGATTCCTGCGAAAGTGGCCGGGCGCCTGAACCCCATCCAAGCCATCCGCTCCCGCTAATCCTTGCTGTCATGAATATTGGTGATTCCGTACCTGACTTTACGCTCTACAACACCCGCCAGGAGGCCGTCTCGCTCTACGATGAGCTGAAGAAGGGACCAGTGGTCCTGTTATTCTTCCCGGCAGCATTCACCGGTGTGTGTACCACGGAAATGCATACGGTAAGTAATGATCTCGCTTCCTACGAGCCGGCCCAAGTATTCGGTGTGTCGACAGACACGCTCTTTACGCTTGCCGAGTTTTCAAAGACGAATGCGTTCGCGATTGACCTGTTGTCGGATCATGACGCCAGCGTAGCCGATACATTTGGGTGTCGTTTTCCGGGTGACTTTGGTCCCATGAAATACAGCCGGATCGCATCCCGAGCAACATTCCTCATTGATTCGAAGGGTATCCTGAGGTATCAGGAGATCCTGGATAATCCGGGGCTGATGCCCGATCTGGATGCCCTTCGTGCAGCCATATCGGCAGTCAAATGACGGTAACCATCCGCGTGTTTGCCTCGTTAAGGGAAGAGATTGGGCGTTCCACATGGCAGGAAACGCTTGCGGAGGGCTCTGACAGTGATGCGCTCTTGGCCGCGCTGTCTGCGCGTCATGAGTCTATCTCCCGCTTACGACCCAGCATTCGTCTGGCCATCAATGACCAGTGGGCTTCTGCTGCCGTGAGGCTGTCCGACGGGGATGAGGTCGCCTTGCTGACGCCCGTCTCCGGAGGATGAACATCCACTCGGATGCGATGATCAACCTACCCGCAACGTTTCCCAGATCCCACCTGTGAAGTTCACTGCACCGATCCACGTTGGAATTCAGGATGAGCCACTTTCCCTGGATGACTTGTGGCATTTCCTTGCACAAGCACAAGGGGGTGGCATTGCCATTTTCGGGGGTACGACGCGGCGTATCACTGGAGACCGTGTCACGCGTGAACTTTCATATGAGGCCCATCACAGCATGGCGCTCAAAGAAATGAGGCGACTCGCAGATGAGGCGTCGTCGCGTTGGGACACACTACGTATTGGCATCTTGCACCGGATCGGCGTTGTGCCTGTGTCCGATGCCAGCGTGCTTATAGGCGTCGCGACCCGTCATCGTGGGCCCGCGTTCGAAGCAGCCCGTTTTCTGATCGACGAGTTGAAGGTATCCGTGCCCATTTGGAAGAAGGAGCACTTTGAGGATGGCTCGGTCCAGTGGCAGGGCGACGCCTGGTTGCGTTGAGGCTCGGGTGCGCTTCAGCGCTCTTCGCTGACCTGCCTCGCATGATTGGTGCAGGCCTTCAGTCGAGAGCCAACGCCTGGCGCAACCGCTGCTCCATGCGAATCATGGGCTCGGTTGACGTGTCTGGCTGAAAAGGTCGCCCTGTTACCTGTTCGAACAGCTCAATGTAACGTTGGGCTACCTGTACCCGGAACGTATCGGTAAGGTCAGGCAACGACTGACCCTCCAGTCCTTGGAAGCCATGCTCCATGAGCCATTCTCGTACGAACTCCTTGGAAAGCTGTCGCTGCGGTTCGTCGGCAGCCAGTAGACGCTCATAGGTGTCGGCATAAAAGTACCTGGACGAATCAGGCGTGTGGATCTCGTCTATCAGTACAATCCCACCCTCTTCATCAAGACCGAATTCGTATTTGGTATCAACCAGAATCAAACCTCGTTCCGCGGCCTTCTCGGTTCCGCGCCTGAACAAGGCCAAGCTTATGCGCTCAAGTTCATCGAACAAATCCGAATTGAGTATTCCGCGCGCAAGAATACCCGCGCGAGAAATGTCTTCGTCGTGTCCTTCGGTAGCCTTGGTTGCAGGTGTCAGGATGGGAGTGGGTAAGGGGCTGTTCTGTCGCAGACCATCGGGCAGCCTGTGTCCACAAAGTTCGCGACCGCCACTTTGATAGACGCGCCACGCGTGTCCAGCCAGGTAACCCCTGATGACGAACTCGACAGGCAGTGCCCTGCACCGCCGGGCAATCGTGATATTCGGGTCGGGAACGGAGAGGACATGATTACTGACAATGTCGCTGGTTTGCTCGAAGAACCAGGCCGCCAATTGATTCAGGACCTGTCCTTTGAACGGAATGGTCTGCCTGAGAATATGATCGAATGCCGATATCCGGTCCGTTGTTACCAAGACAAGGCGGTCTCCGTGGCGATAGGTATCCCGTACCTTTCCTCCATATCGGTTGGACAGGAAACTGAATCGGGTTTCCCTTACCGTCGCATTGAGCTGTTGGTGGATCTGCGCTGTGATCATGAGCGGGGTGTAGTTACGCTGGATCGCCGGATGGCAAGTTCTGGTTGGATGCGCGTCTGTGATGGTGCGGAGGGTGCGGAACTGGAGACTTTCAGGTAAAGACACTCTGCAGCAGCACGACCGATGGCCTGCATTTGCTGGTCAACACTACTCAGACCCAAGAAGCGACTGGTCTTAATGTCATCGTAGCCAACAATGGCCATGTCCTCAGGAATTCGTTTGCCCACGCGTCTTAGCGCGGCCATGGCGCCAATGGCCTGTACATCGGACGAGCAAAAGACGGCTGTGCATTCAGGAAACCTCTCAATGATGGTCTCCATGGCCTCCTGGCCATCCTCCTCTGAGAAACCACCATGATATTGGGAGTTTCCGGCAACAATCCAATCGTCGCCAAGCGGCATGCCAGCGGTAACCATTGCAGCCTTGTAGCCCGCAATCCGCTGCTGCTGTGAGGGGCTGCTGATCCCCGAGCGAATCATTGCGATGTGTTTGTGGCCTTGCTTGATCAAATGGCGGACTGCCCGCTCGGCTCCGCCTTCATCATCCCAATCCCAACAATCGAGCAGGGGGTGATGAGCGCCGACCATAACACAGGGCGAGGGACCGCCGGCCAGCTCTTCGGCCAGATCATCCGTAACGGGCAAACCACACAGTAGCAGACCACGCACTGCACCCCTGTTCAGGAATTTCCTGAGCGATGCCTCTTGGTCGTGGGAACCAAGGTCACAGATCAGCAGATCATGCTCGATCTCTTTAAGGTATGCACGAATTCCCTTCAGCAGCTCGTTCTGGAAAGGTGCCGTGAAGGATGGTAGAGCCACGGCCAGTGAACGAACATCCTGCTGCGCAAGGGAGCGTGCTGTTCTGTTCGGGTGATATCGGAGATCAGAAATGGCCTGCTCTACCTTCTTCCGTGTACTGTCGGACACATCGGGAGAGCCATTCAGGACGCGTGAGACGGTGGAAATGGCCACCCCTGCGTGGTCAGCCACATCATATATAGTAACGTGGGTCTTGTGGGGCCTTTTCATGAGCGTGCTGGCAAGGGTAGCGGGGAAGGATCATATTACATGATTCTGCGGCCCTTTTGTTCGGTTCACAGGCACGAATGGTCATCTTTCGCCTTGCTCATCCCTCGATGGATGATCGGAATCCGGGCAGCGGATCAATTTGCATCTTGAGCGTACGCGATACACGGAATCCATCCTTTCTGGAGAAGATGGGGTCTCAATAGATGACTTTATTCCGGTCATCCAACCCTCTGAACCATGCATGACGAGACACCGACAGGCGAAGAGCACGGAGATCGAAGCCCGGCTTCCGATGCTGACGGGATCCATTGGCACATTCCCGTTGAGGGGATGACATGTGCAGCCTGCGCCCTCCGAATCGAGCGCAAGCTCGGCAAGGTGAGTGGTGTAGCCGCAGCCGGTGTCAATTACGCCTCGGAAGAGGCCGTGGTGTCGGTAACAGAGGAGGGGCCATCGTTGCCGGATGTGGTCGCATTGATCAGGAAAACAGGCTATGATGTCCGAACCTCCTTGGCTGAATCGCATTTTGCGGGAGATACAGCCGAGGACCAGGTAGCCATGCTGAAAGGGGATCTCTTGCAGCGGAATGGTATCGTCGAAGTGGCCGTCTCTTCGCAGGATGATGGTGTGGATGTGGCCGTGGCCTATATCCCCGAAATGCTGTCAGGGCAGTCGCTTGCCGGGATTTTGAGCTCCTATCGGCCGAAGACAGCTGTCTCTCTGGACGATGCGGAGGAAAAAGCGCGCAAGAGGGAGAAGCAGATGCGGGCCCGTCTGCTCGTCAGTAGTGTCCTGAGCGCACCTCTGGCGGTTATTGCCATGAGTCATGGTGCTTGGGACATTCCGTACGAGCACTGGGTTCAACTCGTCCTTGCCATCCCCGTCGTAACCTATGCCGGGCATCCATTCTTCTCGTCCGCATGGATCGCCCTGCGACATGGCAGCACCGACATGAACACCTTGGTCGCGCTGGGTGTAGGGTCCGCGTTCGGCTACTCTGCCGTGGCCGTTGTGAAGCCGGAGTGGATTACTGAGACGGGGATGCCCCCGGTGTACTTCGAGGCCGCTGCCTTGATTGTCACCTTCATTCTTGTGGGGCGATATCTTGAGGAGCGTGCCAAGGGTCGCACAGGAGAGGCTATTGCCAAGCTCAAGGCACTGCAGCCCGATACTACCCGGGTTGTGCGAGATGGCGAAGAGGAGCTCATTCCTTCAGAGGAGGTGACACTGGGTGATCGGGTACGCATTCTCGCCGGCGAAAATATTCCCGTGGACGGCCGGGTTATTGAGGGACGGAGCCCTGTTAATGAAGCGATGGTGACGGGCGAATCGGTACCGGTTACGAAGGACGTTGGGGACGTGGTGATGAGCGGAACGACCAATACCTCTGGTGTGCTTCTGGTGGATGTATCCAGGATCGGCCCGGATACCATGCTGGCCCGAATAACGGAAATGGTATCCCGTGCGCAAGCCACGAAGGCACCAGTCCAGCAGCTGGCAGACAGGGTGGCTTCCATCTTTGTGCCTGTTGTCATGGGTATTGCTGTCGTGACAGGTTTGATATGGTGGTTTGCGGGGCCCGAACCGCAGCTTGATCATGCATTACTCCGTTTTGTGTCCGTTCTGATCATTGCCTGTCCATGTGCACTCGGTTTGGCGACCCCGACGGCCATAGTAGTTGGAACAGGTCGTGCTGCCAAGCGCGGTATACTGATCAGGAATGCCGCGTCACTGCAGCGCCTGGCTGATATCAGTGTGCTTGCGATGGACAAAACAGGGACCCTCACGACGGGCTCACTGTCCGTTGCCCAGATTCGACCGGACAATAGCGTGAAGAGTGAGGAGGAGCTGCTCAAGGTAGTTGGCGCGCTTGAAACCTCTTCGGAGCACCCCATTGGGGCATCTATCGTTGCAGAGGCGGATAGACGCGGCGTGGTACTGCCCGAGGCCGTGGATATAGCTATCGAACCGGGAAAAGGGATATCCGGCGTTGTATCCGGACAGCCGGTTTTGGCGGGTACTTCGGCATTCCTGGCGGAGCACGGCATCACGACGGTGTCGGTCACCGGTGTTTCAGGATCCCTCGTCCATGTGGCTGTTGGTGGCACGTACGCCGGGTGGCTTGAAGTCTCTGACACGGTGCGTACCGACGCGGCAGAATCATTGCGGCATCTGGCATCGCTCGGTATCCGGACACTGATGCTTACGGGCGATCACGAAGACGCAGCTCGGCATGTGGCTGCTCAGCTGGGTGTAGACGACGTTCACGCGTCCCTGTTGCCTGCCGATAAAGTAGCGCATGTTCGCTCACTGGCTGATGCACGTCGTGGTGTTGCGATGATGGGAGACGGTATAAACGATGCACCGGGATTGGCTGCGGCCGATATCGGGATAGCGGTACACAGCGGCTCGGATATTGCCCGGGAGGCTAGCGATGTGACGCTGATGAAAAACGATTTACTTCTTGTGCCGCAGTCCTTCCAGATTGCCAAGGAAACCATGGCAGTCATCCGTCAGAATCTCTTTTTCGCGTTCCTTTACAACGTAATCTGTATCCCGATCGCTGCCGGGGCGTTGTATCCAGCCTTCGGGTTGTTGCTCAGTCCAATTCTGGCCTCTGCAGCGATGGCGATGAGCAGTATTTCAGTCGTATCCAACAGTCTTCGACTGAAAGCACGACCTTTATGAATCCCTGTGTACCACAATCTTTGGCATGATCATGAAAGTAGAACTCGAATTGGACGGCATGAGCTGCAACCACTGCAAAATGGCAGTAGACCAAGCCCTCGAGGAAGTGGATGGCGTAGCAGACAAATCTGTTGAAATTGGGCGTGCCGTGATTTACACGGAAGATTGGGACGCCCTGCATTCGAAACTGGCAGATCTGCTGGAGGAGGAGGGATATCCGATTACGTCCGTCAACACGACTACCTGAAAACAAGCTACATCAGACGTTGCCCCTTAGCGCTTCGATCATTTCTCGTACACTGGTAAACTTTACGCGGGGGCGGCCAGAGGCTTGGCCTCTGGCCGCCTCCATCTCACCAAGCGCACGCCAGTCCGCATAGGAGAACAGTTCGGGCTGGCGCATCCTGATGAATGCGTCGATGTCGGTCCGTTCAGGCAGGAAGTGGGTACTGCCACTCAGATCTTCCAGCATGCACTCTACCGTTTCGATTGCATCGGGCTTGTTGGTGCCGATGACTCCGGTGGGACCTCGCTTGATCCATCCTGCTACATAGCATCCGGGAACGGCAATGCCGGCGGAGTCCGTGACGCGGCCCTTCTCATTCCACACAACACCCCAGTCCTCCCGGAACGGGATATCGGGTAGGGCGACACCACGGTATCCGACGGAGCGGAAGACCAGGCCAACCGGCCAGTCGAAGGTTTCTCCGGTGGGGCGAGCGCTCAGGCGACCGGTTGATGAGGGCTCCAGTCGATTTCGGCTGACGGTCATGCCACCAACTGCACCCTCGCCGTCGTCTGTCAGCTCCAGTGGAGAGACCAGAAAGCGGATCTGACAGGTGCGCGAGGCGGCATGGCTGTTTCCACCCTCATACGACGCCAGGACTTCCAGTTTTTTCGATGTCGAACGGTCCGGATGTTCCTCCAAGGCGCGGTTGGAGTAAGCATCGAGCTCGATCTCATCGGGCAAGGTGACTACCGAGGCATCCGCCAGCTCACCCATCTCCTTGATCTCTTTCAGGCTGAAGGCCGCTTGTGCCGGACCGCGTCGACCCATCAGGACAACCTCTTTGACCTGACTCTCAGCCAAGGCTTCCAGCGCATAATCGGCGATGTCAGTCGTTCTCAGTTCATCGACGGTCTTACACAGGATGCGGGCCACGTCGATGGCCACGTTCCCGACGCCAACGATGGCCACCCGTTCCTGGCTCAGGTCAAACGTCAAATCCCGGTAGTCCGGATGCCCATTATACCATGCAACGAATTCCGTAGCAGAGTGCGACCGTGCCAGTTTTTCTCCCGGAATCCCCAACTGACGGTCCACCTGCGCACCCGTACAAAAGCAGATCTGATGATAGAACGCTTTCAGATCGTCGAGAGATACGTGGACGCCGAAGTCGACATTTCCAAAAAAGCGGACGGCCGGATTGGATGCGGTGCGATCAAAGATCCGGGTGACGTTCTTGATCTTCTCGTGATCCGGTGCCACGCCTGCACGCACCAAGCCGTAGGGGGTGGGTAAGCGGTCATACATATCCACTTTAACGGACAGGCCTTCCTGCTTCAGAAGATGTTCGGCAGCGTAAAAGCCTGCCGGACCGGCTCCGATGATGGCAATTCGATATGGATTGGTATCAATAACCGAATCTGACATGATGGCGGTCCAGCTGTTGGGAATGATCACATGGCACCGGAAGTAGCCACCTTATAATACGTCTGCGAGGGCATGAAAGCAGTCTCGACTGCAGCGGAGGGTAACGTTGGGGGTTCTTGGTGGTCCGCCTAATAATCCCCACACCCAGAAACAGGTACAGGTCGGAAAGGGTTTGCAATCCTCCCGCAGGGTTCCCAGTCGGATCAGCCCTGTCGCATCGGGTTATGTAGAATCGCCCGTAAGTATGTCATGCGAGAGACCCCCATGCCCGAGCGCAGTTCGAACATCGCCCTATGCCTGTTGGCGGGTGTGTTGATACTGGGTATTCTCCTGCCGGGGACTGCGTCAGCACAGGTTGTTGTCGGTGGAAGGCCGAATTTGGCTACTGACACCTCGGGGGTTCGGCCGCTCGGTCGCTGGCTGCCCAGTCGTAAGGACACGCTTCGTGTCCAGGGAGGTGGTCCGTTCCTGATCCGCCCTTTCATCGAGGAAGGTAGCGAGCATGTGCAGGTTGATGGCGTTTCCATATCGGACTACATATTGGACCGCAGGGAGGGCATCATCTCACTTCCTGGCATAGCGCCTGATTCCACGATCGTTCTGGTGGTGGCGTATCGTCATGTTCCGTTGGATCTGGCATCATCCTATCGGCTGTGGGGCAGCGCTCCTGCAGACGGCGCCGGGCGTGAAGGGAACCTCGAGCCCAACACGTCGGATGATCAGACCTCTGTGTTGACGACGCGAGGACATATCACCCGTGGCATCCTCACGGGCAGCAACCGGGAGGCTCGCATCGAGTCGGGATTGCAGCTACAGGTACACGGTGAGGTGGCCCCGGGCATTACTCTACAGGCCAGCCTCTCCGATGAGGACACCCCTCTTGTGCCTGAAGGTGTCACGAGGCAGTTTGACCAGTTCGATCGCATCCGGATACACCTCCAATCCAGAAGGGGCGCTGTTGAGTTGGGCGATTTCGATGTGGTTCTTGACGGGACGCGATACGGTGTGCTGCGACGTACAGTGCAAGGGGCAGTAGTCCGTGGAGCACCGGTTGCTATCGGTGGCCCATGGAACCAGACCCTGAGCATATCCTCAGGAGCGGCCATTTCAAGGGGGCAATTCCACTCCGTTGATGTAGGTATTCTGGATGGCGTGCAAGGGCCGTATCGACTGACGGGTGCTGCGGGAGAACGTTTCATCCTGCTGCTGCCGGGTACGGAGCAGGTCTACCTTGATGGTGTACTACTCGAGCGGGGGGAGGACCAAGACTATGTAGTGGACTATCAGCTTGGTGAGATTACGTTCACGGCCCGGCATGTGATGGGAAGCGAGCGCCGTGTCCGCGTTGACTATGAGTACACGACAAACAGGTATACCCGGACGATGACCTTTTCGGAGGCAACGCTCGGTCTGGGTGGATCCAGAACAACACCATGGGCGCGCCTGACCCTGGGCGGCATCCGCGAGTCTGATGGGGATGCCTTCCTGGACGAATCCGGACTTTCGGCCGCAGACTCGGCGCTGGTGGCCTCCAGTATTGACGGGACCGTACAAATCGACGGGGCGTCAGTGGCACCCTACGAGGCAGAGGCACTCTACACTCAGTACGTCAGAGGGTCATCCCCTACGGGTGAACCGATCTGGGTCGAATTGAAAAGCGTACCAGCTCAGGAACAGACTGTTTATCGCGTTCCATTCACGTTTGTGGGCAGCGGCAAGGGCTCCTATATCCGGATCCCCTCGCAAGGCGGAGGCATTGCCTATGAGTGGGCGGGTGAAGGCATGGGGGCGTATGCGGCTGTCCGGACACTCCCGGTACCCTCGAGAAAATCATTGGGAGAAGTTCGGTTACAGATCCTGGGTGTGCCGGGTATGCAGATTGAAACCGGACTGGCAGTCTCGAGCCTCGATCGCAACCGCCTCTCGAGTGATCCGGCGAGTATCCAACAGGGTACGGTCAGTCACCTATCCATAGCATCAAGATCCCTTTCATTGGGTCGGGGTTGGGATCTCTCGGTGCGTGGATCAGGATATCTGCGCACGGCCCAATTCGCTACGTTCGAGAGAGTGCGGAGTGTAGAGTTTACACGGGATTGGGCACTGCCCCTGCAGGAGACGAATCCCTTTGGTTCGTTGCTTGAGGGAGCTGACGAGCGGCTCAGCGAAGCAGCTCTTGTCATGACGCGTACCGATTCTTCTTCGATCCGCATCGGGATCGGAAAGCTGGCCATGGGCCCGGAGATACGCTCCAAGCGTACGCATGTCGATGCGCGTCTTGAATTGCCTCTCAAAACCAGCATCCAGGCCACGCTGCGTAAAACCGCCGCGCAGGGAGCACAGCACCGTGCATTCCTGACGGAACGCGCTTATGCACGGGCTCGGGTTTCGGCGGGCAACGAGTCATCGCGTTGGCGTCCTTGGTTCGAGCTCGAGGCGGACCAATGGAAACATCAGGGTGGCGACGTGCCAACGCCGCTCGCGGATACCAACAGCACCAATCGGATGCCATACCGGGCCGTGGGGGGTGGCCTTGGTCGATCTTGGCGGTTTCATCAGCTGTCCCTCTCGGGATGGCGTCGGTTGGAGGAGGATGTCAGTCTGGACCAGGGTCCTGTTCTGACCGGGTCACGTGTCAACACGGTGCAGGCCTCTTGGGAGTGGATACCGGGCACGAGCGTCCGCTCGCGATCAAGCATCGGGTGGCGACAGTCTGAAACGGCTGGATACACGGAGGAGGGCGCCCCGGGACGGCAGGACGCTTTGCTCGTGGAACTGAGTGGTCAGGCGCGATCCGGATCGATCGGCGCTCTGGGATGGTCGTATAACGCCCGATCGGAACAGACCGCCGCCATGCAGGAGGTCTACATCCGGACAGGACCGGATCGTGGCCATTTCGTGTGGCAGGACATCAATGCGGATGGCAGAATCCAACTCGATGAGTTCTTTCCAGAGACTACGCCAGGCGAAGGGGAGTATGCGAGAACACTGTTTCCGTCTGATTCCCTGCAGTCGGTTACAACGGCAGAGGCCCGTTTCACCTACGGTTGGGTGCCCACGCCAGCATCCTCAGGATGGCGTCGTATAGCCATGGATGCGTCTGTGGATGTGCTCGAAACCACCCGTGCTGCCGACCGCATTGGCGTATACCTGCTGAAACCCTCTGCGCTGCGAGTGCCCGGGGAGACGGTAAACGGGCGTATCCGATTGTCGGGTAGACTGGGGCTCTATCCTTTGCGTTCCGACCGGGATGTCCAGATATCCTGGCTTCAGGGCGCTTCATTGGCGGCCTTGGCCAGTGGCAACGAGTCCACGCAGAACAAGCAGATTGGATTGATTCTGCGGGAAGAGGTGCGTCAGGATTTGGATGTCACCTTCGCCTCAACCTGGATGGACGAAATTGCAACCTCTGAGCAGTTTGCAACACGGTCTTTTGCCATCCGAAGGTGGGAGATACGGCCTGGTGCAGTCATTCGCCTGAACAACTGGCGTGTACAATCGGAAGCCATGTACAGCCGGGGGCGCGAAGAGGGGACCGGTGCTTCGGTACGCACGGTTCGGCTGCCTGTGAACGTGTTCTGGAATACACGTCCCCTGCGGTGGCGGATGGGCGGCGAGTGGTCCGATGCCGCCGTGGATGGCGGTGCGCCCTTGGGGCTGCAATTGTTCGAGTTGACGGAAGGTCGCGGAGCGGGGACCTCGTGGATGTGGCACCTTCATCTGGACATGCTGCTGACGGATGTTCTGACAGCCACACTCCGCTACGACGGAAGGAACCCGACCGGGTTACCTACCATCCACACGGGCCGTTTCCAGTTGTCGGCCCGATTTTAATGCGCCCATTCTTCGCCCTGGGAGCAGCGCACGATCAGGACGGGTCAGCCCACTCGTCAAACCGGACACGCTCGATATCAATGCCAGCTCCAGAAAGTTTGTCTTCCAATCGCTCATATCCACGGTCGAGGTGATACACGCGCAGGACATGGGTTTCGCCTTCGGCAACCATGCCTGCCAGGACGAGAGAGACACTTGCACGTAGATCGGTGCTCATGACACTGGTACCTTGGATAGGCTTCCCACCCTCAATCATTACCTCATCCCCGACAATAATGGCGTTGACTCCCATGCGCTGCAACTCAGGTATGTGTTTGAAGCGGTCCGGGTAAACGATTTCGTGGACTTTCGAATTACCGGCGCACCGTGCCATCAGAACCGTCCACTGTGCCTGTAAGTCGGTTGGGAAGCCCGGGTAAATGCCCGTGGTGACATTTACCGGGCGCAACTCGTCGGGAGGCACGACCGATATGACGCCATCCCTCTCCTTGATCTGCGTGCCGGTCCACTTGAACGCTTCCAGAAATGCATCGCCCAAGTGATCGGTTCGCCCGTTGCGTATCTCAATGGCGGAGCCTGGCCGACCGGCAATGGCAGCAGCAATCATGAAAGTGCCCATTTCAATACGATCTGGGCAGTTCTCAAAATCCACGGGCTCAAGCCGATCCACGCCTTCGATTTCGAGCGTTCGTGTCCCGACACCGTTCATGCGCGCGCCCATCGCCTGAAGCATATGGCAAAAATGCACCACATCCGGCTCGATAGCCGCGTTTTCAATAATGGAACCACCTCGAGCCAGGGAGGCAGCCAGGGCAATATTGATCGTGGCCCCGACAGAAGAGGGATCCAGTGTCATGCACCCACCGCTCAGGCGGCCACCCGGCGCCGAAGCCACGACATACCCCTGATCCAGGCTGATTTCGGCGCCCAGGGCCTTCATTCCCTCGATATGAAGGTCAACCGGTCGGGGGCCCCATGCACAACCACCCGGCAGCGAAACCCGGGCTTTCCCCATTCTTCCCAGGAGCGCACCCAGCATGTAGAATGAGGCCCGCATTCTCTTGACCAGTTCATATGGTGCCTCTATGTCGGTGAGGCTTCCCGCATTGAGGGTCATTCGATGGTGGCCAGGCTCATGATCCACTGTCGTGCCGGTTACTTCAATGACGCGGCGAAAGGTGTGGATGTCCTTCAGATCCGGCACGTTGGTCAGCGTAACGGGGCCGTCCGTCAAAAGGGCTGCCGACATGAGGGGGAGGGCCGTATTCTTCGATCCGCTGACGGTCAGGGATCCAGTGAGCGGGTTTCCCCCGCGGATGACGAGCTTGTCCATGAACTGCTGAATATCGGTAGGTTTGTGCCGACCGACGCGTGATGAGGAATGGACTCGGGTCTGGCCCGATGAACCACCCCGTCCAATGAGCCAGCCATCGTAACGTTTCCGTAATGACCCTTACGGCATCCAGACGGCCTCACGACCTGGATAGGCTGGGCCTGCTCTGGAAGCTATGCATGAAACGTTCGGCTTGGTGGAATCGTTTACCCGTGCGTCGTCATCGGCCACGGCCACGGCCTCTAGATATGCGTTTCCTTTTAAACGTCAACCCATGAGCGTCCCACCCATATCCTATTTGGATCACGCAGCCACGTCACCTGTACTGCCGGTTGTACTCGAAGAGATGCTGCCGTGGTTCACCTCGGAATATGGCAATCCGTCTTCCGTCTACGGTCCGGGGCGAAAGGCGCGTCACGCGCTCGAATCATATCGTGTCCGCGTGGCTGAGGTGTTGGGGGTGGGACCGGCCGAAATCGTCTTCACATCGGGCGGCAGCGAATCAAACAATACGGTTCTTTCCAGGCACGCTGGTGGTGCTGGCGGAGCCGTTACTTCTTCCGTTGAACACGAGGCTGTGCTTGAGCCGGTGCGGCGCCTCGAGAGACATCGCATACTCTCGCCTGACAGAGAGGGACGGATGACGTGCGCTCAGTTGGAAAGGGAAGAGGTCGAAGGATATGGTCTTGCTTCCTTCATGCTGGTCAACAACGAACTGGGCACGATCAATCCAATTGTTCAGTTAGCGGAATGGTGTAAAGAAAGAGGCATGCTTTTTCATACGGATGCTGCACAGGCTGCGCGGACCATTGATTTGAGGCCTGTTGCGGCTGGTGTAGACTACCTTTCACTTACCGGACACAAGTTTGGGGCGCCGAAAGGCATCGGTCTGTTGTATGTTCGTGCCGGAGCCCCGTTCGCGCCGCTTATCCGGGGTGGCGGTCAGGAGCAGGAACGTCGTTCAGGGACCGAGAATGTGGCGTTTGCTGCGGGCATCACGCGGGCGCTGGAAGAAGCCGTTCAAAGCCGCGAAAGCTTCGTCGCACACGCACATGAGCTCCGGACCCAATTGCTTCATTCACTCCGCCTGGCCCTTGATCAAGGTATCCAGGTTGTTTCGCCCGAGGAGGACTGCAGTCCCCACATACTCAATCTGCTCGTCCTGGGAAAGGACGGCAAGGGTGTTGACGGGGAAATGTTGATCCTCGGATTGGATATCGAGGGTGTGGCCGTCTCGGCTGGATCTGCCTGCAGCTCCGGCAC
>JAFMNH010000058.1 GCA_017859335.1 Rhodothermales bacterium
TGATTGAAAACGGCTCCAGGGTGCGGTATGCACTCGAGGCGGTAGATGTCTCCGCCAGGAAAAATGCCACCCGCCTTCCTGCGCAGGGGGCCTTTACCTTCGGCGTGACCGCTGGACCGCTGCTCAGGGAATATGGATTCGATGCGCCTACTGAGGGTCTCAGCGCCGGTGGGCAGTGGCAGATTGCGGAGCCGACCTATGGCACGCGGGTCTCACCGGATGGAGGTGCCGTGGCCATGACCGGTCCCTCGGCGGCCTACACCTCCGATCCTTCGGTATCCTTTTTGAGACTGCCGGAAATGAATCTGGCGCGTATCGAACCAGTGCACCTGCGTTTCTGGCATTATGTCGATACCGAGGCGGAAGGACGTCCCGATCCTGCTGGAACAGATGGTACACTACTGGACGGTGGTTTTTTGCAGGTGCGAACGGACGAGAATCCGGAGTGGGTGATTCTGCAGCCCGCGGGTGGATATAACGGTCTGCTTTCAACCACAGGAGGGAACCCACTGGCCGGCAATCCGGCCTACGGTGGTTTCAGTCACGGATGGCGCCGTGTGAGTGCTGCCCTTCCGCAGGAGAATGGCGTTGAGGTGCGTTTCGTGTTTGTCACCAACCAGGGTAACACGGCGCAGGCAGATCGCTTTGCAGGATGGATGATTGAAGATGTCCGCGTAGGGTCCTTGGAGGATGTGGATCAGGGCGTACCCGTGGTTACTGATCTGCCTCCGGCACTCCAGGTGTTTTCGACGCAGGCGGCTCTGCCGACGGTCGATCTGGTGGCCCGGGACGACCTGGGAATACAGAATGCTTGGCTCGACTGGACGCTTTCATCAGGGTCGGTCCGCAACGAAGGCTCCCTCCGAATGACACAGTCGCCCGATGATCTGACCCGTTTTTCGGCCTCTACGGAGTCTTTGATTTCGCCACAGGCCGGGGATGAGCTGATGGTATCCATGCGTGTCTCCGACGTGGGGGGTAGAGAAGAGTCTGTAGGTCCGATTACGTTGGTCTTTCGCCTCTTTGGCAGCCATGAGGCGTTGACATCGGTATGGGCGAATGGGACGTGGGAAGCGTTGGGCGAGGGATGGATCTATCGTTCCCAACCCTCGACGCTACTCTCAGGATTGGTCCTCAATCCCAGGGATACGGAGAACAATGCTGCGGCGCTCTTTCTTGTGCTCGATCACGAACCCATGTTCGGGACCGGTTCGGCCGGGCTGGTAGAGGTATCCGCGGACAATGGGGCGACATGGCAAGACTTGGTGCCGGAGGAGGGGTATCCGGGTACGTCCCGACTGGATCCCGATAATCCACTCAATGACCGCTCGGCGTTCATCAGCGCAGGCATGCGGACAGAGTCCGTTTTCGATCTGTCCTCATGGGCCGGCCAGCAAGTGCAGGTACGTTTTCTGGCGACTTCCGAGGGGGGAGGAGCAAGCAACCAGTACTGGCGCCTGTATTCGGCCCGCTTCCAGGCGCAAACCGGGGATCCAGCGTTCGAGCGGGTCTCCGCCTTCGAGTTGGACGGCGCCTTTCCGAACCCTTTCGATGATCTCACGCGCCTGACATGGTCCCTTCCAGAGGCTGGCCCTGTCCTCCTTGAGGTTTTTGACGGTCTCGGTCGCAGGGTGTCCACGTTGGTCGATGGATACCATGAGGCTGGATCGAACGCAGTCACGTGGGATGCCGGTGGGTTACCGGCCGGTGTTTACTTCGTGCGTTTGCGCTCAGGAGCAAGGCAGGCGACGACGACCGTCGTGCGGGCAGGACGCTGAGGAGATCGGTTCCGCTTCGTAGCAGGGATTGACGAAAAACAGCGGGCGGGGCGCCAAGTGGCGCCCCGCCCGCTGCATCTTCAATCCGTATGACCAGGAAGCAAGGGCCTCAGGAAAGGGGAATTACTCGTCCGTCTCCCAGGTCAGGATGTCCTGCTCCGTTTTCTCTTTCGATGCCCACGATTCTGCATCCGGCAGGGGGTCCTTCTTCTCGGTGATGTTGTATCCCAACTGCTGCCATTGATTGGCCAGATACGTGTTCCATTCGGCATAGTGTGCCAGCTCCTCTGGCAGCTCATCATCAGCATAGATAGCCTCTACCGGGCAGACCGGTACGCACGCGTTGCAGTCGATGCACTCATCTGGATGGATGACCAAAAAATTGGGTCCCTCGTAGAAGCAGTCCACTGGACATACTTCAACGCAATCCGTGTGCTTGCAGTTGATGCAGGATTCTGTTACGACGTAAGGCATGATGATCTCGTGCTGAATGAGCGGGTGGCGAATCCCGCAATCGTCAATTCCGTACCATGGCACAGGGGCCTTCAAGGCAGGGGTCTTGCATGTCCCCTATGCTCGTAACGGTCTCGCCTCCCATCCAAGATAGTACACGGAATCGGTTATCAGAACCCCGTCGCTTGTCTGCATGCTTACGCTCGTTTCCCATGTTTTCGGATATCCATCCCGCGTAATGGGACGATTCACGGCCATGAACCGCGGTGTCAGGCATGCGTTGGTCGAGGCGATTATCTGGTGCGCCGGGTTGGTAGGTGTCGCCCTTCCGGACCCTGCACAGCCTTCGGTAATCGATCTGTGTGTTTTCAAGTGGATTGGTTTTGCCAGCTGCCCCGGGTGTGGTCTCGGACATGCCATGGGCTATCTTGCCCGTGGAGAGTGGGCCTTGGCCCTTGAGACCCACTGGCTTTCTCCCGTTGTCATGATCGTGCTGCTGGCCCGGATAAGTAGCGCGGTATGGACCGTGCGTTACACGCCCTCATAATGCTGCCCATAAAAGCCCATGTCAAAAGTCATCACGTACATGCCCGAGTTGCAGGGAGATGAGCAACTGGTTGTCGCCAAGCTCATGACAGACATGTCTGAGGAGCAGGCGCTGCAATTTGCCCGGGTTTACAGGGAGCGGCGAAAGAGTGAATCAGTCGTTCTCTTGACTACCCTGCTGGCTTTTGTCGGCTTTGCCGGCATGAATCGCTTTTATCTCGGGCAGATTGGTATGGGGATCATCTACTTCTTCACGGCTGGTTTTTGCCTGATCGGGGCCATCGTGGACATTTTCAATCATAAATCCCTGACAAGCGCATACAACGAAGATCAGGCCATGGATACGGCCATGGTGATACGGGGCGCTTTTCCGACAGGGTCTTGACGAGGGGATATACAGGATGGTTGACTCAGTGATACCGATCAGGCGTTTGTTGACCCGCGCAGGGTACGGAGTTGCCCTCCTTGTCATGGCTTCCAGTCTGATCGGATGCCTGCCTGAACCAGGTCCGGCACCCGAAGTACAGATTGAGCAGATCCGTCTGCCCGAAGGGTACTCGATTTCGGTGTTCGCCGACAGCGTTGAAAACGCCCGATCCATGGACCTCTCACCGTCTGGCACCCTGTTTGTGGGTACGCGCCGGGCTGGGAACGTGTATGCCCTGCGGGACGCCGACGGAGACGGAGTGGCCGATGAGCGTCATGTGGTTGCCGAAGGATTACAGATGCCCAACGGTGTAGCCTACCGGGACGGATCCCTTTTCGTGGCCGAAGTCAGTCGCATCCTTCGTTATGACGATATCGAGAACCGGCTGGCCAATCCGCCTGAGCCAGTTGTCGTCGTGGATGATTTCCCTTCGGATCGGCACCATGGCTGGAAATACATTGCCTTCGGGCCCGACGATAAGCTTTATGTCCCCGTAGGTGCCCCCTGCAATGTGTGTGACCGTGGCGAGCCCTATGCCGCCATTCATCGTATGAACGCTGACGGCTCGGATCGGGAGATCTTCGCCACAGGTGTCCGCAACACCGTTGGTTTCACCTGGCATCCCGAAACAGGGGAGATGTGGTTCACGGATAATGGACGTGACAACATGGGGGATGACATTCCGCCATGCGAACTGAATCATGCTCCCGCGGCGGGTATGGACTTCGGGTTTCCTCATGTCCATGGCACGGACATCCTGGACCCGGAGTTCGGTGAAGGTGCGTCACCATTCAACGTCACGGCACCGATCCAGGAACTGGGCCCCCACGTGGCGCCGCTCGGGCTCGAATTCATGCAGGAAAACGGCCAGACCCGCACGGACCGCATCTTGATTGCCGAACACGGATCCTGGAACCGCAGTGAGAAGATTGGCTATCGGGTGACGATGGTATCCCTGGACGCCGCGGGACAGGCCCTTTCCTACGAGCCATTCGCCGAGGGTTGGCTGCAGGGCGAAGAGGCCTGGGGACGTCCTGTAGATCTGGAATACCTGCCCGACGGCAGTCTGCTGGTGTCAGACGATGCAGGTAACCGGATTTACCGCATCAGCCGCGACGACTGATCACTGCCCTGTTATCGGGCGATGGTGATCAGGCGGGAATCCGTACCGTCTCCCGTAGATATCCGCATCAGGTAGGCACCTGCCTCCAGTCCCCGGGCATCGAAGTCGACTGTGTGGATTCCGCCATTCAAGGTCCCGAGGTCCCGGCGAAGGCGCTCCCGTCCCACCATATCGATAAGGACCAGTTGCACGGGTGCCGCCCGATCCAGTCGAATGGAGGCTGAAGCGTGATCCTGGAACGGGTTGGGATAGACCGACTCGAGAGCCAGTCCCCTTGGAAGCGTTCGGGCCTCATCCACACTCGTGGCCATGGAAAGCGGTGTCCACGAGGCAAACATGGTACTGCGTTCTGCGCCAGGGATCTGCGGATCTCCATGGGCAAAAATGAAGGTGACCGTGTCATAGGCTCCTTCGAGGACGACGGTGTTCTTGGAGGGATCCAGGTCCACCCAACGCACGGTTCCATCGGCTTCTTCCAGCAGGGCTCGCGCTCGGTGCCGCAGCACCTTCAGGTCATAGAAGAGACCGGTTGGATCGGGCGTGTCGTAGGTCACGGACACATCGGCAGCGCGGGTAAGCTGGAAATAGTGTACTGATCCACCATTGATCTTTTCGTCAAACTGCAGGGTGTATCCACCTTCGCCGCTCGAGGACTGGACCTCTCCGTTCACAGGGGGTGACATGAGGGGTGTCCGATGGAAGGAACGCTCGGGTTCACGGTACCCGAATCGGGGGTCGATACTTCGATCATTGACACGATTTGCCGTGTGGTAATCAAGAATCACCTCGAGCAGGGAGGACCCGTCGAGTGCCAGGATGGAGTCGATTCCTGTGGCCCCCTTCTTCTCCATGCGCATCATTTTCCCGACCGTCTCGGGCCCCATCTGCTCGCCGATATAGGTGAAAAACAAGCCCCCGCGCTCATATCCCCGAGCGCCAACCGAGCCCTGATCGCTTCGCCAGGTGAACAGGGGGAGGGACACCTCCGTCACACTCGATGCGAAGCTGACACCGCGCCAGTAGAAGCCATTCATGACCATGGCGTATTCGGCAAGACCCTCCGAGATGAAGGTCTGATCCGAGCCGTAGGCAAAGTGGATCAGGTGGGCATATTCGTGCGCGGCAATCACGGCCAGCGTGGAGAAATTCCGCGTCCCCTCGTTCGAATCCAGATAGAGGATATCCCGACCGTTGCCTGAACTGGAATCAACCAGTTGGTCAGCGGGCCAAAAATATCCCAGCGTGGATCCACTGCCTTGGCCGATGTCATACATGAGGATATCCACGATGCCATCGCCATCGACGTCCGGCGGTAGGCCGAAAATATCATGATTGTTGGCAAAGGTCCCCTTGCTTGGATTGATGGAGCGGGTCGGGGTGCTCTCAAGGACAGATGATCGGAGTTGGTTCGCCTTGCCCTGATCTACATTCCCATTGGCCAGTTCGCCGACTTCAACCCACAGATGATACAGGGAGGTCTTGTCTATCAGCTCGAATTCGTAGGAAGCCACGCCGGTCTCGCTGACGTTGAACGTCTGCCTGTCGCCAATCTCAGGGTCAAGGCGACCCTTGCGGGAGATTGGATAGCGCCCTGCCTTGCGATCCTGACGTACCTGCTCGATGATCTTCATGGTCTGCGGGCTGGACATGTCCGTTCCACACCACGGCGTATCAGGCCCATGTACGTGTCCGGAAGCGGGCAGGTCGAATCCCGGCGGTGGCGTGTGGACATCCTGCCCGGCCGGGTCTACATTCCCATGGGCAACAGCAGGACCAGCCAAGGCCGAGAGACACAGCGTGAAAGCGCTCAACGCGGCTGCTAAAACAGTCTTTTCGCGGGTTTTCATGGATTGGTACTGCCTCGTGGCCTGCGGGCCCTCAGTTTCAGGATAACGGTTATTCCTAACCTTCAGATGCCATGACGGGTTTCTTCCGCCGACCTCTCCATCCTCACGGCCCCCGTTTCCTGTGCCTCGTTGTGCTGGTTATGATGCTGGCAGGATGCTCCGTCGGCGCTGTGCTGCCGGCATCTGACGTGATTACGGTGACCGGAGACATCACCGTCCGGGGCAACGAGCCATTCACGGAAGTCGTACTTATTACCCAGGAAAACAACTGGTATGTGCTGGACCTGACCCGTGACCAGCGCGCGGCCCTCATGACCCCTGCTCGGGCTCGTGTTACCGGCATCCTCCGGCTGGGCGAATGGAATGGTCGACCTTTCACCCGACTGAAGGTGGATGAACTGGTGCCCATCCTGGAGTAATTACTTGAGCAGGGTCATCGTTCGCGACATGCGCTGGGAACCGGCAGTAATCGTGTACAGGTAAATGCCGGAGGTCAGGTTTGAGGCGTTGAAATCCACTTCATGCGCTCCCGGGGTAAGCATGCCATCGACCAGTGTGGCCACGCGGCGTCCAAGCAGGTCGAAGACCTTCAATTGAACATCCGAGGTGCCCGACAGATGGAAGCTGATAGTCGTATTTGGATTGAACGGGTTCGGGTAATTCTGCGCCAGGGTCAATGTTTGTGGTAGTGCATCATCCGATTCGGTGTCTGTTGCGCCGCCAACCAGATTGATCGTGGCGCGGATGGGAACGACATACCCTTCGAATATGGACCCACCGCTACCGTCTTGAACATTATCGAATGAAGCCCACCCGAGCCCGGTGTTGGAAAAGTTGTAGTACATGAAGCTGGGCGACTGCGGGCCGTCGTGGTCCGCTACAGCCAGCGGCAGGAAAATGTGGTTGTCGTCCGATCCGGCATCCGAAATACTCACATAGATCCGCCCCTGATGATTACTGAGCACCGCTGCATCAGCATCCAGGTCGACTGTTTGATAGGTCAATTCCGGACTCGTAATACCGGCAGTCCATTGGACGTCCCTGGACAGGATGACCTCTCCCGGTTCCCCCTCCTGATCACCGTAGATGGTGAGGGTAAAGTCCCGAACAGTAGATGTCGTGGTGATGCCCCCGAGGTACTGATAGAACAGCATGGCTACGTCAACTGAGGCCAGCGCAGCGCCCACGGGAATGTCAAACACATTGGCGAACTGCGTTTCGGACGGAAGGGAAACACTGAGTCCCCCACCAAGACCGTATCCCAGCAGGCTGCCATCCTGCTGCGCTGCCTCGCCTGTATCGTATACGACCTGCTCCACCTGCGTATTGCCGCTGTACCCACCCCAGGCAGCATTGACCATGAAGGAAGCCACGGCCGATGAGCTCAGGTCGGAGTGGGGCAACACGAGATAGACCTCTTCAAAGTCTCCCGCAACCGAAAGCGGCTCCCCTCCGACGTCCGGGAATGCTTCCTGCAGAGTTCCCTGTGACGATTTCAGCAGGAGTAGAGGCGTTATGTGTTGGGCGCCCGAAGTCGAAGCAATGTCGATAGTGAATGATCCTACCCGGCTCCAACGCACGTAGCGAACGGATCCCGGGCTCAGGTTTCCAGTGGTTCTGGAAGAGGACGCAGCGCTTCCATCGACGTTCTCAAACCCCGAAGCACGAATCCCGGATCGAAATGGGCTGGCGTATCCGTAGGCCGGATTGAGCGTTTGGTCGTTGACAAGATTAGCCGCGTGAAATCCTGTGACCAGAAGGCGCAGCTGGTCTGGGCTCGCCCCGAGATCATTCAGCATGACCACATAATTCCCTACGCCATTGCCTCGCCCTCTTGAAATGGCACCGACGGCCTCCGCACCGACACGCTCGGCCAGGTAATGATGGAAAAGGCCTCCCCGCTGATAGTCCTCGCTCATGGGACCACCGTAGGGTGCATTGGGGTCTTCACGCCAGTCCAACAACGGGCGGGCCATCTCCTCCGCACTGCTCAGATATGAAATGGTGCGGGGTGCGTACCCGTTTACGACTTCCGCCCACTCGGCAAGCCCTTCATCGATGAACGTCAGGTCGAAACTGCCATGCTGGACGGCAAAAATCAGGTGCTGGTATTCATGGGCCAGTGTCTGCAGGATGAAGTCAGACGATCGGCGATTGCCGTTGGCATCGTAGATGGACGGGTAGGTATCGAGATGAATGATATCGGCGTTGTTTCCGTTGGTCAGATCAGCCGGCGAAAAGTACCCGGCCGTAAAGAGGCCAACTCCATTCTGTGGGTCGTATTGGTCCTTGATATCATGAACCAGCACGTCGAGTCGCCCATTTCCATCTATGTCGGATGGGGGACCGAAGACGGTTTCGTTTATGTCGATGATACCCATGGAAGGGTTCCACGACGCAGCGGGTGTGGAACTGCCGAGTGCTTGCGAGAACTCGTCCCAGTCTGAAGCCACCAGCTTTCCGCCGTTGGTTGCCAGATCCGTATTTGCCACCCAGATATTGAAGCGCGATTCGCTGACCACCAACGTGAACGTCTCACTCATATATTGGCATCCGGCTGGCCCGGAGCATGTTGTCAGATCCAGGACCCGGAAAACGCGCTCAGTGCCCGGCGAAGGGGCAGTCAACGTCCCCGTACGGCTCTTCCCCAAGACCCCCTGTTTCCTCAGGCGATGCAGTTCGGCGAGGGCTGAACGCCCCTCAGGTGAACGCATGAGCTCGGGCGTACGATGAACAACCTGATCACGGTCGGTATGCCCATCTGCGACTTCAACCCGAACAGGCTGCAATGCATGGTGCACCTCCTGGGCTTTGGCCACCTGAATCGGCAGGAACGGTACAATGAGCCATAAGAGGATCAATACAGGGGTTTTCGCCAGTCGATTCATGCGCTTTGAGCAGCCTTATGGGTTGGGTGACACGTGACGAGGTGCTGCCGCGGGTGCCTGTAACATGTCAGAACGTGGAAGATGGAAACTGCGAAACAAACAAAGGGTTCGGACAACCCACGGTCATCATTCACAGTCCCAATCGCGACATGAAGTCCCTGTCTCCTGAAGAAGCCCGTGTCATTTTGCACAAGGGAACCGAGGCACCGTACACAGGCGAATACAACGATTTCTACGAGACGGGCACGTACCATTGCCGGCAATGCGACGCTGCCCTGTATCGAAGCGCTGACAAATTCTCCTCGGGGTGCGGATGGCCGAGCTTCGACGATGAGATTGAAGGGGCGGTGCGCCGCGTTCCAGATGCAGACGGACGGCGGACTGAAATCGTTTGCACTGCCTGCGAGGGGCACCTGGGACATGTTTTCACTGGAGAGTGGTTCACCCGGAAAAACACCCGGCACTGTGTGAACTCGATCTCTCTGACTTTCAAAGCCGATACGTGAGTCACTCGATCATGACGCAGACAACGAACAGAGCCATTTTCGCCTCCGGCTGTTTCTGGGGCACAGAGCACTTCATGAAGCAAGCCCCCGGCGTGCAGACCATTCGGGTGGGCTACTCAGGCGGACATGTCAAGAATCCAGCCTATCGCGAAGTCTGTACCGGAAGGACCGGTCATGCGGAGGTTGTCGAGCTTACGTGGGATCCGTCGGTTACGGATTTCGAAACGCTGGCTCGTCTCTTTTTCGAGACCCACGACCCGACGCAGGTCAATCGGCAAGGACCGGATGTGGGTACGCAGTATCGGTCGGCCATTTTCTACCTTGATGACCATCAGAAGGAGGTGTCGGAGCGTTTGATCAGTCTCTTGGAAAGGCAGGGCCTTGATGTAGCTACGGAGGTTACGCCGGCAGGTCCGGTGTACCCGGCCGAGGAGTACCATCAAGACTACTACGCCAAGACCGGGGGGTCGCCGTATTGCCACACCTACATCAAGCGCTTTCCGGACGAGTGATCCTGTCAGGGGCGCTCGATGGGTGCGAAGTAGGCTTGTCCTGGCATCCCTTCAGCGGCCTGACCGATGAGCGCTTGGGTACCATCGATGGAGAGGGCAGCGCCGAACGCTGACGCACCCACATCCAGCACCCGACGTTGACGCCAGCCATCAGGCGATCGCTCGAAGACGTAGACGACCTGATCGACGTTTATGTCCAGCTCGAGCTGTTCATCGAATCCGGAAACCAGCGCGACATCGTGGCCAAGGGCCACCCGCATTCCGAAAGCACCCGCAGCGTAAGGAAGACGGGGTCGAAGTACGGTTTCATCGGTCCATGCGTTGTCTGCAAAGCGAAGAAGCCGAGCACTGCCCGAACCTTGTATGCCCCCTCGTGGCTCGCCAACGAGGAGGCGATCTCCCTGCAGGTCGACGTCGATGAAGAACCCCTTGATGCCCCTGACGGAGGAGAAGTGATTCCACTCGTCCCCGTTGCGACGGTACAGGGCCACGAAGCCCGCCTTGTTCCTGGTATAGGTGGATCCGGAAATAGCAATCCAATCCCCGTCCATTACGGCCGACATGCCCAGCGTTCCCGCCTCCAACGGGAGGGGACTCTCCAGGGTATCCTCCAGACCCCAGCGACCAGAAGAGCGCTTGAAGACGAACCCTTTACCGTTCGCTCCGGTACCCGAGGCGTCACCGGCGGACGTGACCAGCAACCGGTTTCCATCCAGATCGAGGGCGGCGGCAAAGGGTCCTGAGGCGTCGCGATCGGGGCTGGCGATACGCGCTGTCTGCTGCCACATGCCATCCCGCTGCTCAAAGATGTAGACATGATTGGAGACGGCGCGGCCGATGAAGGTCCTGTAGGCCGAGATGGCAATCCGCCCCCGGTCCAGGGCAACGGCACGGCCGAAGAAAGCCCCCTCTTCGCATTCGGAGGGCATCAATGCACCCGCTTGGACCCACGTATCTCCCTGGCGACGAAATACCCAGGCTGAGCCCGAGTGGGAACCGCACCGGTCGTCATCGCTGGCTCCGACCACGGCCCAGTGGCCGTCGATGGCCACCGCGCCACCAAAAAAGGAGGCTTCCAAAGAGTCCGGGCGCGGAAGTTTGGACAGTTGGGCGGTGCCGACTGCGGGAGCGAAGAGGACCAGGAAGAGCGCTATGAAACCTGTTCTGTGCACCGGGGAGGCCTCCTCTCACATTGCCAGGTCCCGCTCGGTCATCGATTCGGCCAACTCTTCCCACCAGGCCGTCTGCTTTTCCAGCTCGGCCTGGGCGGCTTCATAGCGGGACATGAGTGCCTTACCCTTGAACGGATCCGAAAAGAGCTCTGGATCGGCCAATTGCTTTTCCAGGTCAGCCACCAGGGCTTCCGAGGTTTCGACCTGGCCCGAGACGTTTTCAAACTCGCGTTTCAACTGGTAATCATTGAGGGCAGCGGCCTTCGATCCACTCTGTCTGATTTTTTGCTTGCGCAGGCGGGCGCGCTCTTCGGCTTCCCGTCGCTTCTGCTCCTTGGATTTCGGACCGCTTGAGCCACCGTCGGAGCGCGATTCGGTGCTCTTCCTGGCATCCGTCTGGGCAATGTCCGGGCGGGGGGCTTCTTTCGTCGGTGCGGGGGGCGCGTCGGCGCGGGCGGTGCCGTGCTCGGCCTGCCACAGGTAGTCCGAGTAGTTGCCTACGAATTCCTGGATGCCGCCCGCGCCGACGCGCCACACCTTACCGACAATCTCGTCCAGGAAGTGACGGTTGTGCGATACGACCACAAAGGTCCCGGTATACTGCCGCAGCGCTTCGGCCAGCACGGCGATGGACTGGATGTCGAGGTGATTGGTGGGCTCGTCCAGGATGAGCAGGTTGGCCGGGGAGGCCAGGGTCCGGGCCAGGGCCACGCGGCTGCGTTCCCCTCCCGAGAGCACCTTGATGGGCTTGAATACATCATCACCCCGGAAGAGGAAGGCGCCCAGGAGGGTGCGCAACTCGGTTTCAGAGCGATCGGGTGCGGCGCTGCGCAGGGCTTCGAGGGCGGTCTGGTTCCGGTCCAGCGATTCCGCCTGGTGCTGCGCAAAGAACGTCATCTCCACATTGTAGCCCTCCTTGCGCTCCCCATCAAAGTCCTCCGTGCCGAGCAGCATGCGGGCCAGCGTGGATTTCCCGGCCCCGTTGCGACCGATCAGGGCAAGCTTATCCCCTCGTTCGATCATGTTCGGGCCGGCATCCTTGAATACCGGAATGTCCGGACCGTGATCGGAGGGGTAGGTCTTGGAGAAGCGTCCCAATTCCATGACCACCTTGCCCGAGCGGGGCGGCTCCGGAAACCGGAAGGAGATGGTGGCCTCGTCCGAGGGGGGCTCCGGCACGCGCTCCAACTTCTCGAGCATCTTGACCCGGGACTGGACTTGCGTGGCCTTGGTGTTCTTGTAGCGGAAGCGCTCGATGAACCGCTCGTTGTCGGCAATCATCTTCTGCTGATTGATCCACGCGGCGCGCTGCAATTCCCGTCGTTCGACGCGGTCCTGCAGGTAGAAACTGTAGTTGCCGGCATACTCGGTCAACTTGCCCTGGATGAGTTCGACGGTCGTATCCACCATGCGGTCCAGAAAGTACCGGTCATGGGATACGAGGACGACGGTTCCGGGGTAGGACTTGAGGTAATCCTCGAGCCAATCGATGGAGTCGATATCCAGGTGGTTCGTCGGCTCATCCAGGAGCAGCACATCGGGTTGACGCAAAAGCAGTTTGGCCAAAGCCACACGCATGCGCCATCCTCCTGAAAAGGTGGCCAGCTCCCGCTCGAAATCCTCGGTTTCGAAGCCGAGGCCGCCCAGCACCGACTGGGTGCGAGGCTTGATGAGATGGACTTCTTTTGCGAGCAGATGTTGATGGACCGCGTCGAAGGAGCGCATCAGGCGATGGTACTCTTCCGACGTATGGTCCTCATGGGCGTCCATGGCCGC
The DNA here is from genome assembly GCA_017859335.1 of Rhodothermales bacterium. Taxonomy (GTDB): domain Bacteria; phylum Bacteroidota; class Rhodothermia; order Rhodothermales; family UBA10348; genus JAAZVD01. Next base: position 13,029 of record JAFMNH010000058.1, read on the forward strand.
AATCAGCCGCTGCTCCTCTTTTTCAAGGTCCAGCGTTTCCTGGAAGGCGGTAATGGCCTCCCCGAGCACGGTGGCCCCGACACTGACCTCCTCGGTCTCCTGTTTCAGGTACCCGACTGTCTGTCCGGCAAACACGATGTCACCATCATCGGCCGTAAGTTCGCCCGAGAGGAGTTTCAGGAGGGTGGTCTTACCCGCCCCGTTGGGTCCCACAAGGCCGTAGCGTTTGCCGACCCGGAGCGCCCACGAGGTGCGGTCCAGGATGACCTGCGAACCGAAGGCCAGCGATATGTTCTGGATCTGGATGATAGCCGCAGCCTCTTGCCGTCAGTACGCGTTTTCGTTGACAAACCCTTTCCAGAGTGTCATAAGCATGATCTTCAGGTCCAGGCGGAGGGACCAGTTCTGGATGTAGTACAGGTCGAATTCGATCCGCTTTTCGATGGATGTGTTGCCGCGCCAGCCGTTGACCTGGGCCCATCCCGTGATGCCGGCTTTCATCTTGTGCCGGAGCATGTACCTGGGGATCTGGTCCCGGAATTGGTCGATGAAGACCGGTCGCTCCGGGCGGGGCCCGACGACCGACATGTCGCCCTTCAGGACATTGATGAACTGCGGAAGTTCGTCCAGCGAGGTCTTCCTCAGGAAAGCACCCACGCGCGTGGCGCGCTGTTCGCCCGGTTTGGCCCACACCGCGCCGGTCTTTTTCTCCGCGTCGACGGGCATGGAGCGGAATTTCAACATGTCGAATGTGAGTCCGTTCAATCCCATGCGTTCCTGCCGGTAGAACACCGGCCCCGGCGAAGAGAGTTTGACGGCCAAAGCAATAAAGAGCAGGATGGGCGAGGTAAGGACCAGGAAAACGAAGGAAAAGGCGATGTCGATCAGGCGCTTGATGGCCCGCCGGAAGTCGAGCGGCGCCTCGTCGATCATGTGGATGACAGGCAGCCCCCCGATATCCGTGATGCGGCTGTTCAGGATGTTGAGCTGGAAGAGGTCGGGCACAAGGCAGACATGCGCCAGGCGCGATGACATCTCGTTGGCCAGCGCCGTGATCTTTCCGGTGGCCGAAATGGGCAGGGCAATGTAGACGTACTGGATGGGTTTGCCGTCTGCTTCCATCCGGTCGAGAATGGCTCCCAGCTCGTCGGTGGTCCCGATCACGTCGTCGGCGTCGGACTTGGCATCATCCAGGAAACCGACGGTTTCGAATCCCATCCAGGGGTATTGTCGGAACGAGTCTTCCAGGCGCCGGCCGATCCGGCCGGCGCCGATGATCAACACCCTCCGCAGGAAACGCCCTTGTCGACGTCCACGCTTCAGGTAATAGAAGATGCCCAGTCTCAAGAGCACGAGCAACAACGGCAGATACATGCCGAAGAGCAGCATGTGCAGCCGCGAGAAATAGAACGCCCGGTAGAAGGAGGTGGCCGCGGCGGCAAACAGGATACCGATGGCAATGGCCTTGCCGACCGTGTAGATCAGCGTGGTGACGCGCTGCGCCCGATCGGGTACGTAGAGCCCGGACGCCCAGAAGACCAGCATGGACAGGATGAGCACCCAAGGGATGAACCGCGTGTACATGGACAGCGGCAGCCACTCGGGGAGGGGGAAGATGCCGAGCCAGGGGAACAGCTCGAATCGTGTGTAATAGGCCAGGATCCAACTGGCGATCACGATGAGGGCATCAGCAAAAAAGAGGAGTCGCTGAAAAAGACGGCTCTGCTCCTGCAGCATGGCGGGTTACGACTTGGCGGAATAAGAAATGGGTGGACGCAGTAACCGTGGTTTCAGGGGCAGTCGGTTGGTGGGTTTCGGGAGTGGGAAGGGTAAAGGAGCGTAAGGTTCCTGATCACGCAGATTCCATGACGCGATTGATCACATGCTCGGGAGCCCGGACGGGCCTGCCGCGCTCGGGATCGAAGAAACACAGATCCACTCTCCCTGTGACCAGGAGCCTCTCATCGGTGGCGCGCAGGACACGGTAGTGGCAGCTGATCCGGACGGTAGAGGCGGAAAGAACGGACCGAGTCTCGATTAGTACCTCCTCATCATACCGAGCCGATTCCTTGTAGTCGATTTCCAGGTGCGTAACCGGCAGCGCGAGCCCATCGCCTTCTATCTCCTTGTAGGGGACACCGGCATCTCGCAGCGCTTCGGTTCGGGCATACTCAAACCAGTCCAGATAGTGGACGTGGTAGACGATTCCCATGGGATCGCACTCCCGAAAGCGTACGCGGTGGCGGTGGATGTGGAGTGGAAGCTGCATGCGATGATCACGCGGTCGACACGTCCGGCTTCAGACCGTCTCGAAGGGCCCCATGGCATCGTACTTGGCAATACGCTGCTCGATGAGCTCCTCCGCAGACAGCTTCGTCAGTTGGTTCAGGTGGGTCGCAATGGCCACGCCCATGGCATCCGATGTGGCTTTCGGATCACGGTGGGCACCCCCGAGGGGTTCGGCGATCACATCGTCCACGATACCCTGCTCCACCAGGTCGGGGGCGGTCAGTTTAAGGGCACGCGCCGCATCTTCCTTGTAGTCCCAGGAGCGCCAAAGAATGGCTGAGCAGTTCTCAGGCGAAATGACCGAGTACCATGCATTCTCAAGCATCAGGAGGCGGTCGCCCACCCCGATGCCCAGGGCGCCACCGGATGCGCCTTCGCCGATGACCACGACAATGATGGGTACCGGCATGCGAGCCATTTCGAGGAGGTTGCGCGCAATGGCCTCTGCTTGACCCCGTTCCTCGGCCTCCTGACCGGGGAAGGCACCCGGTGTATCCAGGAGGGTGATGATGGGTTTGCCGAATCGGGCAGCCATCTCCATGAGGCGCAACGCTTTACGATAGCCCTCTGGGTTGGGCATGCCGAACCGGCGGTATTTCCGGCTTTTGGTGTCCCGACCTTTCTGGTGGCCGAGGATCATGACCGAGGCGTCGTTTCCTCCGTATCGCGAGCCCTTGAACGTGGCGAATCCACCCACGATGGCTGGGTCGTCACCAAAGAGCCGGTCGCCGTGAAGTTCGACAAAGCCCTCGGTAATGTTTTCAATATGGTCCAGTGAGTAGGGCCTGCCGGGGTGACGCGCAATCTGAACCCGCTGCCACCGTGTCAGGTTCTGGTAGATGGAAACGCGCAGTTCATCGACCCGCTTCTCCAGGTCACGGATCGTTTTCTCCAGGTCCTTGCCCGTCTCTTCATTGCGAATGGATCGCATCTCCTCCAGCTTGCGCTCGAGATCGAAAAGGGGCTGCTCAAAATCCAGCAGATGGGAATTCGTCGGGGCCGCCATGCAGGTGATGGGTTGGTGAAGGGACCTGGCGTGTCAGTGCACCTCAGGATAGCGCTATCGGTGAATGCTGGAAGTGAATCCAGCCAGGATGATGGCTATATCGAGCGCCGGACTCTGGTGGGTAAGATAATGCCACGCCGTCCTCAGGATATCGTCGTCCTCCAACTCATCAGGGGATAGGGAGTTCGATAGTGGAAAAAGCCCTGGTTGCATGCCCCAAATACGCGGAATAACGTCTTTCGAACGATCCGATGTGCCCACGAGGGATTTTGTGCCCCTGAAGACGGACGGGAGTCCCTGTAGCCGTTCAACACCGCTGCGCAGGCCCGAAGGCCGGCGTGTGAGGCGGCTGGCAACCCAAAGGCCGGGGTAGAGGAGGGCCAGGAGCCCTCCTGCCATGAGGTCGAAAAATCGTCGAGCGGATCGACTGCGCAAGGCAACGACCTGCGGGGGAGCACCCGCCAGGGACCCGGCGGCCAGGTGGTTGATAGAGGACTTCCCGATAATGTGATCGCCGCCAACGCTCAGGATGCGGAATTGTACGTCCAGGTCGCGCAGGGCTTGCATGTGGCGGATGATGGACTGGTTGGATACGTCGCCCGCGGCGAAGACGATGTCATGGTAGCCACGTATGCGGACCAGGTCCCTCAGACCTGAGGGGCGCCCGACGCGCGGGATACGTGCATCGGTGGCATCCTCAACGTCCGACACATAGCCC
>JAFMNH010000059.1 GCA_017859335.1 Rhodothermales bacterium
CGCCTGTGCCTTTGGGACCAAGTAGCCACTTGTGGCCGCACGTGCTGTAATAGTCGCAGCCAAGCTGCTGAAAATCCACCGGCACACATCCGGGACCCTGCGCCCCATCCAGGTGATACCGGATATCACGCTGCCGAAGCCATGCCGCCAGTTCAGCAGATTCACCATCCGTAATCCGGCGCCCGTTGTTGCGCGAGACATGCGGAATACTGACCATCCGCGTCCTACGATTCACCAGCGAGCGCATACCATCCATGAGGGACGCACCCGTACTCAGGTCCAGCCGCCTGACCACGACGCCGAATCGCGTTGCAAGGTTATACCAGGGAATGAGGTTGGCCGGATGCTCCTGGTTGCTCAGAATGACTTCATCCCCCTTTTTCCAGTTACGCGACCAAGAGGCAATGTTGATGCCCTCAGAAGTGGAGTGGGTCAGGGCAATTTCGTGTTCGCTTGCCCCGAACAGCGCCCCGAAATGCTGCCGAAGATCCGGCTCCGTGGCGGCCACCACAGGCCAGATATCCGGATGAACCGGTCCCTTGTTCTGGTAGTGCAGCATGCCCGAAACGGCATCAAGGACCACCGTCGGACTGGGGGCAATACCAGCCGTCTGGAAAAACCGATCCCGACTAGCTGGAATCTGTTTGCGGGCTTCCCTCACCCAGGCAGGTACTGCCGACGACCCGGCATCGTTTGGGACCATCCCCAGTACGGGAGATGGCATCATAGCGCTGGCAGCGGTGGAGAAAAGGGCGGTCTTGAGGAATCGTCGTCGTGAGGACATGGCTCGTTGCATTGGTGGCATCATCGGGGTCCTTCCTTGCGATGATAGCGTAATCCACCTACATTGGCACGTTACTGATGCCCTTTTGCACCTGAAACCGAGTCACTGCCATGATTCTGCGATCTGCACTACTTCTGTTCGTTTCCCTGACCCTGAGTATGTCCTCCAGCCATGCACAGTCAGGAGAAGACGCCGTCTCCGCTGTGCTGGACGCCGTCCATCGTTTAGCCTCTGAAGCCGACTTCGAGGGCTACTTTGATCTCTATGCACCGGATGCCGTCTTCTTGGGCACGGATGCCTCCGAGCGATGGTCCATCGACGAGTTCAAGGAATATGCACGTCCGGCTTTCGATCGCGGAACCGTATGGACCTTCACCATGATCGAGCGGAATATCTTCCTCTCGGATGACGGCCGCACGGCGTGGTTTGACGAGCGATTGGAAAATGAGGATTTTGGAGAGTGCCGCGGCACGGGTGTCCTAGAGAAGTCGAATGGCGTGTGGAAGGTCAGCCAGTACAACCTGACGGTCCCGATTCCCAACGCGTTGCTACGATCCGTGGCTTCCCAGATCCGGGATCTTGAGACGGACGGCTGATCGCAGCTGTGACCGAGCCCCTGCGGGTTCGTATCATTGACTGCACCCAACCCCCCAACAGCCAATGTCACAGCAGAAAATCCGGTTTTCCAACCGCGATCTGAGCGGCTTCATCCCAGAGGTCAAGGCAGAAGTCAATCAGTATTTCAAGGATAGAGACCTGTCCAAGCACGCCAACCTGCGTATGGTGCGCAACACCGTCGTCGTACTTTTGATGACCTTTGGCTCGTATGCACTCATCATGACGGGGTGGTTTACCCCGATGCAAATGTGGCTGCTTGCGTTCGTCATGGGTGTCGGTGCGGCAGGCGTCGGTTTTGGTGTCTCGCATGATGCCCTGCACGGTGCGTACTCGTCCAATCCCACGATCAACCGGCTACTCGGCTACACGTTCGACATGCTGGGAGCCAATGGGTACATGTGGAAAATCACCCACAATGTGATCCACCACACGTACACCAACATCCCCGGAGTGGATGAAGACCTGGCCGTCTCTCCCTTGGTTCGCCTTTCCCCCGAAGAACCCCGATACGGATTCCATCGCTTCCAGCAGTTTTTCGCATTTCCTGCCTACAGTCTGGCAACCATCAACTGGCTGTTTGCCAAGGATTTCCAGCAATTCCTGAAACGGGACATCGGACCCTACAAGGATAAGACGCACCCACGGTCGGAGTGGATTACCCTGATCGTAACGAAGCTGATGGTCGTCGGGTACATGATTGTACTGCCACTGTGGCTCTTGGACATCACCTGGTGGCAGTTCGCCATAGGCTTTCTGACCATGCACCTCACGGCCGGTGTCATTCTTGGTGTAATTTTCCAGTTGGCCCACGTTGTGGAAGGCACCGAGTACCTGAGCCCGAACGAAGAGGGCAACATGGAACATGCCTGGCTCATCCACGAAATGCGGACGACGGCCAACTTCGCGCACAGCAACACCCTGCTGCAGGCCTACATCGGTGGGCTGAACTACCAGATCGAGCACCACCTCTTCCCTCAGATTTGCAGCATCCACTACCCGGAAGTCTCGAAGATCGTTCGGGCAGTGGCCGCCCGCTATGATATTCCCTACAACTACCATCCTACGCTGCGTGAGGCCATCGGCTCGCACTATCGGATGCTGAAGATGTTGGGACGCATGGATCGACCTGCAATGGCCTCGGCGTGACCCGAGAGTGCCGTCATGCATGCTGCGGACGCTGAGGCAACGAGCAGGGCGCTCTGACAGGTACCGACATGCGCGCACGGGTCGAATGAAGGCTCGTACGAGCGGGGGCGCCGGCAGAAACAATTGCGGGGTGTAGGAGACGCAGGGAACAGGGCCAGACGTCCGTCGCCCTTTCCGATACCTGCACCCGACTGTCTGCAGCCATGACGACCGCCTCCATGACCTTTATCCAAAGGAGTTTGCCACCCAAGGAGCGCGGCACATCCGCGCCAACACCCAACCCGTCACGTGCTGTCCCTTTCGGCATGGGTTACTGGTTCAGCGCCTTCCTCATCCTGGTTGTGAATCTGTCCTCAGCAGGCGCGCAGGCCAGTATGGCTCAATCACCTGAGGCGCGGGAGCCCTCGTTGCGCATTGATGTGTCCCACCCACCTGCCAAAGCGGCCGATGTACGCGTGGGGCTGTATACCTCAGCATCCAATTGGCTGGATGAAGAGCCGGTACACGGCATGCTGGCGCCCGCAACCGACACGCTGACAAGCGTCGTATTCGACTCCTTGCCTGAGGGTACCTATGGTGCAGCGGTTTACCTGGACGAGAACCGGAACGGAGAACTGGATCGGACCTTCCTTGTGATCTTCAAGGAGCCCTATGGTTTTTCCCGGGATGCCCGCGTCCGGAGAGGACCACCCCGGTGGGACGATGCCACGTTCGAAGTTTCGAGCGAGCCCGTCAGGCTACACATCCGACTCGAATGACCGCATGACCCGGAAGAAGCACGTTGTTTTCAGTCGTCGCCGCTGGCTGTGGTTTGATCCGTACATACGGCACTATGTCAGGAAACGGGTGCATCAGGTACTCGTCGATGGCAGCCTTCCCCAGGATGACAAGGTCCTCCACGTCATCATGGCGCAGCATGTGAGCCGATTCGATGGTTTCATCATCCGGATGATCCAACGGAGCACGGCACCCTCCGCACGGTTGATCACGATCATGCTGGACGAGCAAATCAAGCGTAATCCGGTCTTCAAGAAGGCGGGGGCACTCGGCATCACGCCAGGATCCCTGGCCTCGGTTCGCAGGCTGAAACAAACGGTTGCCTCGGAGATGACGGGAGGGGATTATCTGGTCATCTTCCCGCAAGGACGCATTGAGACGGTGGATGCCGACCCTCATGACATCCAGGAAGGATACCGCCACCTCGTGCATCCCCTCCTTCCTACCCACTTCATTCCCGTGGCCCTCTCCGTGGAAGCCCTGACCCACCCCAAACCCTCCATCTTTGTCCGTATCGGGGACCCTGCAGGTGTCGATGAGGCCAGAGGGGCCTTTGCGGATACCGTCTCCGGTCTGAGGCGATGGTTGCGGTCCGAGGGCGAATCGGCAGACACAGCATGGCCCGGCCGGCGGGTGCTCTGATGGAAACAGTGATCTACATACTGATCGGGCTTCATGGGGTGATGGTCCTGAACATAGTGTTGAACCGAGCCAGTTTCACCCTTCGTCGTCGGGCTCGATCCAGCAACGCGTTGCCCTCCGTATCCGTGCTCGTACCGGCCCGCGACGAGGAACACAACCTGCCCCGCTTGCTGGCGTCTTTCAAACAGCAGGATCACCCGGAAGCGGAGATGATCGTTTATGACGATCAATCATCCGACGGTACGTGGCATATCCTCGAAAACGCGGACGACGAGCGGATACGGTGCATCAGAGGTCAAGAGCTCCCGGATGGATGGGTTGGGAAAACCAACGGATGCTATCAGCTCTCGCTCCAGGCCAGCGGTCAGGTTTTCTTGTTCATCGACGCTGACACCGAGTTTCAGCATCCGTCTGCGCTTCGCCATATGTGCGAACGCTTTGCGGCGCGCCCACCGAGTACGATTCTGACCGGTATGACACTGCTCGAAGGAGGTGGACGCAGCATCGTGTCCATGGTGGGAGCCATCATCGTCAGTTGTATCCCTTGGTGGATGGGGCGATACGTACCCGCCTCAGCCATGTCTGGAGTCAACGGGCAGTGCTGGATGATCACGAAAGCAGACTACCGCCAACACGAACCCCATCAGTATGCGCGGGGTGAGGTGCTTGAAGACATCCGTATTGGTCGGTATCTGCATCAGCAGGGGCTCATTCCCCTTCTGGATGACGTAACCAACGACCTGACCGTACACATGTACGGCAGTTTTCCTGAGGCCTGGGCGGGATTCCGGAAGAACACAGCGGATATCCTGGGCCGCTCCACCGCTACATCGCTTCTGGGTCTGACTTTCTACGTCTTCATGTTCATCGCGGCGCCTTTCATCTACCCGCCGCTGGTCGTCTCCCTCCTGTTCATGAAGTTCGCATCGGATCGTGTCACGCGACAACCTCTGCGCGTTACCCTCCTGGCTCCCGTATCTCTCCTGCTTGTGGTGGGGTTGGGAGTGGACTCCATCTGGACGCGATCCCGGGGGCGAATCCAGTGGAAAGGTCGCTTCATTCGCTCGAGCGCATGATGTCCTGAAACCAACACGATGACCTGATGACCGCGATCCACGGGCGCCAACTGATTCTGCTGCCCGCATCCTTTACCATCCATCGCCTTGCGCCCAATGCGATGCCTCCGGCCAGCCTCCTGCGTCAGAAACCTTGGTTCATGGCGCGTACGGAGGAGGAACTGTCCATTGTGTGCCCCAGCGACGTTCCTCTGGAAAGTGATCGGGCAGAACCTGGCTGGTCGTGTTTCAAGGTCGTCGGCCCGCTGGCCTTCGAGGAGGTTGGGATCCTGGCCCGTCTTTCCGGCATTATGGCAGGCGAAAAGATCAGCATTTTTGCCGTCTCCACCTTCGATACCGACTATATCCTGATACGGCGCAGTGATCAGGAACGGGCCCTTGGTCGGTTGCGTGCCTCGGGCTACACCATCGAAATGGAAGATGAGCCCGGCAGGGCCTCCTGAGGGATGTAAGGCTTTCCCTGCTGTTGCACTCCCGAACACGCGCGTACTTTGGGTGTTGATCCATCTGCACGCCATCGATTATCCGACGACCACCATGAAAACCATTCTGACCTCCTCAAAATCCGTAGACCAGGCCGCCTCTGATTTCGAAGACGCCGTCTCCCGCAATGGCTTTGGTATCCTGCACGTCTACAACCTCAAGGAAACGCTGGAGGGCAAGGGCTTTCCACAAGCGGAAGAGATCCGCGTCTATGAGATCTGTAATCCCGGTCAAGCCAACCGCGTACTCGGCGTGGACCTCGAAATGAACATGGCGCTTCCCTGCAGGGTCTCCATCTACTCGCAGGAGGGCCAAACGAAGGTCGGCATGATCAATCCCTCACGCATGCTCGAGATGCTTTCCGATGACGCTCGACTGACACCCATCGCGGAAGAAGTGGAATCCACCATCGTTCAGATCATGAACGAAACGATCTGACATCCGAAGGCAGCATCATCCGGTATCATCCCCCGACCCCCATCATGACCGATACGCCTACGCCCAGTACCTTCATGCAGTTTGCCCTCGAACTGGCGGGCACGGCGGCTCTGGAAATCGTGCCCCGGTTCCAACGCGTGGATGTCCGGTCCAAATCGGATGGATCGCCCGTTACCGAGGCTGATACAGAGGCCGAGCGGGTCATGCGGGAACGCATCCAGGCCAAATTCCCGACCCATGGCATCATGGGCGAAGAGGAAGACGACCTGAATCCGGGGGCCGAGTGGTGCTGGGTACTGGATCCGATCGATGGCACGTCTTCGTTTGCCCTCGGCCTCCCCACCTTCGGTACGCTCGTTGCCTTGCTTCGCCATGGTTATCCCGTATTGGGAGTCATCAACATGCCGGCCCTGAAAGAGACGGTGTATGCCGAAATGGGCAGCGGATGCTGGTACCTGAATCGGATGGGAGATCTCGAGCGGGTAAATGTCTCGCGTGGAATTACGCGAGTCTCCGAGGCCTACCTGTCCACGACAGGGCTCTACAATACGGATATCAACCCCCTTGATTCGATCTCGCCGCCGAGCATGTCCTCCCTGATCCGCTCATCACGTAAGTTCCGGTTTGTCGGAGACTGCGTGCAGCATGCCTGGGTGGCCCGCGGCCTGCTCGATGGCGCCGTCGACCCAAAGATGAATCCGTGGGACAATGCTGCCATCATTCCCTGCATCCTCGAGGCCGGCGGGATACTCAGTGACCTGTCCGGCAACACGGACAACCTGGTCCATGCCCCCCATCTCGTAACTGCTGCCACCCCGGCCCTGCATGATGATATCCTGGCGACGCTGGCGGGGAGATCGTGAGTATGGCGTGGTATGATGGTATCGGAAGTATTGGTGTTGCCTTGATCATCCTGGCCTACGCGGCCGTGCAGGTGCGGCGAATGAAGCCCGAGCAGCTCTCCTATTCGGTCATGAACATGGTTGGAGCAACGCTCATCCTGATTTCCCTCCGATACAACTTCAACCTGGCATCGGTCATCATCGAGATCTTCTGGATCATGATCAGTCTGTGGGGTATCGTGCTATGGTTCAAAAACCGCTCCCAGCCCAGCGAACCAGCCAGCAGCCCATGAAGCCCAACCGATTCGTGTGGACGTTTACGGTCAGTCGGGAATCGATTGACGTGAATGACCACGTCAATAATGTGGCCTACGTGCGCTGGATGCAGGAGGTGGCCATTCGCCACACCCGTTCCGTGGGTGCCGATGTGCTCAGTGCTGCAGCTGGACTGACCTGGGTGGTACGATCGCACGCCATCGAATACCGCATGCCAGCGGTGGAACATGATGAAATCCAGGTATCCACATGGGTAGACTCGGTCGAGCGAGTCTCCTCCGTCAGACGATATGAGTTCCATCGGACGAAGGACCAGGTATTGCTCGCTTCCGGTCAGACCCAGTGGGTGTGTCTGAACCGGGAGACGGGTCGACCGGTTGCCATCCCCGATCGGCTGATGAAACGCTATTTCGAGTCCTGATTGACGAGAAATAAGCCCTCGGGCCGACCCACGGCCCCACGCTGATGTGGGCTTCTATCGCGTAATGATCAGGCGCGCCCCCACCCGGGCTGGGGCGCTGGTCGAATGGATGACATAGAGACCTGCGGCCAATCCTGTCGTCTCGATGGCCGTGGTTCCCTCGTCAAGAAACAGCGTTCGCACTTCGCGACCCAGCATATCCACTATGCGGTAGGTTCCGCGCGAGGGTATCCTTGCAGTCACTTGGCCACCCTCGCTGACCGGATTAGGGTAGACTGCCAAGGCCTGGGGCGCTTCGGGCAGCGGAGATGCTTTTGTGCCCGTGGCCAGCCCCGTGATGTAACGCTCTGCAAACTGGAACGCCTCGATCCCGATCTCCCGACCCATCAGGCGACCCGGGATATCGTCGGCCGGCGGATGGATGCCACCCCAGATACGGGAGAGACTGGTCTGATCCGACGCATCCCGATAGGTTGCCCACTGTAGGGTTACATCCACACTCGGCCCCTCTTCAAAAACGAGGAATTCATTTTTTCGTGCGTGGAATTCACCCATTCCGCCGGGAAAGTATTCGTCGCCCGTAAGCATGGTCAGCGCCTCGGCAGCTGCCCTGGAGAAGGTCGAGTGGCCAGATACGTACCCTGCAAATGGCGGCGTAACAAACGTCGGGCGCTGATAGGGCCACCAGTTGGCCGCCAGAATCCAGCCCACACCGCCCACATCGGTTTCCGGGTCGAACACATATTCGGGGCCCCGCCAGGCGCGCACCTTGATCTCATAGAGATGCTCCTGATTCGGACCGGCCAAGGGATCGCCCTCTTCAACAAGCTCGATATATCCTGGCACGAGCGGGATCCCTGCCGGGTGATACCGCGGCAGCGACGGGTCGCTGCTTTGACCGAATTCGGCCATGCCTCGGATGGCTGAAATGGGGCGGATATAGTCGTACCACCCCTTCACCCCCCATGCTGCTACAGCGGCGTCGTGCATCGTACCGCCGAGGATGAAATAGGCCGTCACATCCCATTCCAGATCATCCAGCACCGGGCCCGCACCCCGGAAGCGTTTTACCAGATCGGGATGATCCGATACGTAGTTCAGAATGGTGAACCAATGCCCCGGCGGTGTCTCCGAATCCGGTCCATCCGCCCAAAACTCGGCCAGAACGCGGGCATAATCAGCTCGGGGCACGATTTGGGCCCAATATGGCTGACCCGTATGCGGATTGATGCGACGCCCACGACTTACATCGCCACCGTCAAAGAGATCATACAACGCCCTTTGGCCCGAGATATCATCGGGATAGTCCCCCAAGGGAATATTGCCTATGCGGGCTGGGGAGATATCCCACATGACCCCGTCATCAGGGTCCAGCATGGAGGACCAGATGGCCACCAGCGAATGGCTCCACTTGTATTCGTCCGAGAGTCCTCCGCCATCGAGCACATCGAGTGTGGGCGGGGGTCCGGGGTCATGGTATACCCAGTACTCGAAGCCATCCCGGACATGGACAGTCAGGTCCTCAGGCGTCATGGAAAAGGGATGGACCTGCCCCCACTCGGGACCGAGGAACTCGGGGATTCCCATCGGTATTTCCTGACCCGCTTGGTCGATGAAGACATCAAACGAGAGAGGTTGCCACCGGTTCATGTCAAGAATCAGGGGGTTACCGGGAAGCGGGGGTGCCAATGGAGGATTGACAGGGCGATAGTAGCGGTTGGCATACAGCTCCGCTTCGTTGGCTCCGTCCCCGTGGCCGTAGGCAATCATGCACTCGGCCAGGTAGTTACCAAGCGCTGCAGGGATGCCGCTGGAATACCCCGTGTCCTGAAAAGACGGATCATACCCCAGTTCGCTCATGAGCTGATCAAAGCGGGCATGAGCGGCCTCCCGACCCGGGGATAACTCAAATCGATGACTGAGCAATCGATACACTGCGTAACTCATGGCCTCTTCCCGGGCGGAGCGAACGTCTATTGGCGCAGGCATACCATCGAACGCACAGACAAAGCCATGTGGCGTGCCTCCAAGGAGATAGGGCTGGGCGGCATCGTCATAGGCTGCCCAACTGTCCCACATCAGAATGGACGCGTGGAACAGGTTGCGGGCATGGACGGTGGGGCGCGCAAAATCCTCCCGGATGGATTGCAACAACGCCTCATTCCAGAGGCGTGCCACGGAATGGGATGGGGCATGCTGAGCCGTGGCTGCCAAGGGGTCGGCAAGGATCACGAACAGCAGCACGAGTCCGATCTTCCGAAGCGTGTGCATGGGGGACGGCCTTGGAGGTATGGATCGAATAAATAGCACGGTCAGGGCTTGACAGGGCCTCCACACGGGGTGCATCCATTCGGTAGGAGTCCCGCGAACGTGGTACCTTGGAGTATCTCGTTGCGAATTGATGTCATCCTCCGGACGCCAACCTCTGAAACAATGCCCAAAAAAGTTGTGGACCTCAAAAAGGTCGATGCCTCCGCCGAAGAAGGGACCTCGATGCTGGGCAATGCGATGAAGGGCGAGTCCCATCTCGACCCTGAGGCACCCCGGACCGATCTTGTACGCGAAGACCTTGGCTACTCCGACGCAGAAATCGACCTGCTGTTTCGGGACAGCATCTATCCGTACCGGCAGAAGCTGAGTCGCTCAGCCTACGAGACGCGCAAACGGCTGCTTCAAATCGAACTGCTCAAAGTGCAGCGATGGACCAAAAGTACAGGTGCACGCATCATGGTCGTGTGCGAGGGGCGTGATGCAGCCGGGAAGGGAGGCACCATAAAACGATTCATGGAGCACCTGAATCCCCGTGGCGCCCGCGTTGTTGCGCTCGAGAAGCCCACGGATGAAGAGCGTGGGCAGTGGTATTTCCAGCGCTACATACGGCAGTTTCCGACGGCCGGTGAGATGGTGTTTTTTGACCGTTCCTGGTACAATCGGGCAGGTGTTGAACGCGTCATGAATTTCTGCAACGGCAGGGAGTACAAGGAATTCCTTCGCCAGGCCCCGGAGGTCGAGCGCATGCTGGTGCGCTCAGGGACCGTGCTGTTCAAATACTGGTTCTCTGTTACACGGGGTGCTCAGAAAGCCCGTATGGTGTCGCGGGAATCAGACCCTTTGAAGGGGTGGAAGTTGAGTGATATCGACCGTCTCTCGCGCGACAAGTGGGACGACTACACCAAGGCCAAGGTGAACATGTTTCTGCATACCGACACCCCAGCTGCGCCATGGTCGGTCGTGAAGTCGGATGACAAGAAGCGGGCCCGCCTCAATTGCATGAACCACTTCCTGTATCACCTGGACTACCCTCAAAAGGATCACTCGGTGGTCATTGAACCCGACCCCCTCATTATCGGGTCAGCTTCCCAGGTCATCGACAGGAGCGAGGAGATCGGGTAATTTATTTCAGTACCCGGGGTTACGTCCGGGTCAGTCCTGGCTCTATCCAGGTGGATGGCACAAACTGTGTCCGTCCACTCGTGACGTTGGATGAAGAAGAGGACTGACCATGAAAACGATACAGAATGCCCTGCAGCCTGTTGGCTGGATGGCTGTTGTGACCCTGATGATGTGTTTCTGGACTGGATGCGATGCCGGTTCCTCGGCCATGGATGGACCGTTGGACCCAGCCGGTGCATCCCTACTGGCTGAAATGGACTTTGTTGAGTCCGTCGAAATGACGGTACTCAATCCAGGATCGGCGAAAGACGAGCAGCTGATACTGCACGTACAAATGGATGAGACGGCGCGCATCCGGTACCCGGAAGCGTTCCACATCCTGGGTATGCGAAATGATGGCTCCGTGGCCCGGATGGAGGACAATGGTCTGGGCGCAGACGCTGTCGCCGGCGATGGCCTGTACTCCGCCCAGGTGGACCGCTCATGCCTCGAGGAGGGCTCGTTGCCGGAGGCCGCCGGAAAGGATATCCTTGAATTCACGCTCTCGTGCGATGTCAACTTCATCGCGCCGGGTTCCGAGTGCGCCGGAGAAGGCGTCTGCCCGGAGACGGATTCACGTTCCTTCCTGTGGGGCCTGATCGAATACGATGTGGATGTGGTCACGTGCTGGTGCTTTCAGGGTTGCACGGCCGAGTTCAAGGTGTCTTTGGGAAAAGACGACACATCAATGATCCATCCACCAGCCCTTCTCTGAGCGATGGGGGCGTGTTCGGGGCCGGCTTCGCCGGCCCCGAATTCCCGTTTCCCCGAGCCGCGCCGGACAGGAAAACCTGTTTTTCGGAATGAACCACCCCTATCACCAATAAGCATGTAGCCATGTACCCTTCCCGAGCCTCCGTTGCCACCGTCGCCGGCACAATCTGTGTCATTCTGGGCGTCGCGGCAACGATCCGTTATGGTGTCTCGCTGCTGTCGGGATCCATCGATGCCGTTGATTTTACTCCGATATTGCTGCCGCTCGGCATTGCCTTGCTCGACGGCAGTCGTTTCTGGATCTGGGTCGCACGCCTGCAGTTATTTCTTCTGGCTCTCCTTTCCTCCTCCACCATCCTGGTTTTCCTGCTCATGTCGGAAGAGAGTCGCCGTGTATCGTTCAAGCTTACCGATAATGTCGGACAGGTTTCCGGGGGTGGTATCATCCTGCTGACGCAAGGGCTCTACCTGGCTGCAATCCTCTGGGTGTATTTTGTTATTTTCGCCGGGCCGTCCCGTTTTTCTTCCCGATCCGTTTCTGACGCTTGATTCATGGCTTCCGACCGGTTGACCAAGGCCCTCACCTTTTTGAGCAACCACGGAATTCCGTACGAGCGGTATGATCATCCAGCGGTCGTAACAGTCGATGAGGTCACTGAACGGGTGGATATTCCGCACGGTCAACGAACCAAGAACCTGTTTGTCAGGGACAAACGGGGTCGCCGTCACATCCTTATCGTTGTGCCCCATGATGCGCAAGTCGACCTGATGCAACTGGGGTCCCAGACCGGTCTGGGGCGGCTTTCTTTTGCCTCGGAACGTCGCTTGTTGGAGCACTTGGACGTAGAGCCTGGCTCAGTATCCCTGATGGGCGTCATCAATGATCCGGAGCATCGCGTGGAGGTCATCGTGGACAGGACCGTATGGCACGCCGAGCAGGTGCGATGCCACCCATTGGTGAATACAGCAACCCTTGTCCTGAAACGAGCTGACATGCATCGGCTGTTTGAGCTGACAGGCCATCAACCCAATATCCTGGACGTGCCAACATGCTGATTCTAGAAGCTTTGGCCGCCATTTTCGGCCTGCTCAGTGTCTACCTGCTGACACGCCAAAGCATCTGGGCGTGGCCCACTGGATTGGTTTCTGTGGCAGTTGCAGCTCTCGTTTTCTACGACTCGTTCCTCTACTCCGACATGTTGCTGCATGTCTACTACATCGGAATGAACGTCTACGGATGGGTCTACTGGTTACGAGGGGGTCCCAGGGATGCGGAGCTGCCGGTAACCACCATGACGTGGCGACAGAATGTGTCATGGGTGGTCGTGACCGTCGTCCTTACGCTGGCCTGGGGGTGGAGCATGAGTCACCTCGACGTCATTGCAGGATGGGTACTAGCCCACATCAGTGGCTCCATTGCATGGGCGCAAGCGTGGTCGAGCGGCGGTGCGCCGACGCCTGCCTTCCCCTACGGAGACGCATTCACCACCGTCGCCAGCCTTGTCGCCATGTGGTTCATGGCCCGCAAACGCCTCGAGAATTGGGCATACTGGTTTGTCATCGATGTTGTGGCCATTGTGATCTACGCTCTGAAGGGCCTCTATCTGTTCTCTGGCCAATACATCATATTCCTGATCCTTTGCATCATGGGGTACCGCGGATGGTCCCGCTCCATGTCAGCGCCCCTTGAAGCATCGAAAGACCCCCTTTATCCATAACACGGGCATAACGGGATGCCGTCGACTCCCTCATGGGGAATCCCTAGATTGGCCGCGTTCCTCTTGCCGACCAGCCAACACCTACAGTTCATGAACCGTATCCCTTATCTGTTGCTTTTCATGGCCCTGGCCCTGCCCGCTCGGGCGCAGCACGGCCATGAGCATGCTGGCGGACGCACCATACAGTTTCCTGATACGGCGGACTATCTCAGCCTGACCTGTGATTTTCACATCCACACCGTCTTTTCCGATGGCGATGTATGGCCCAACATTCGTACCCAGGAGGCGCAGCGGGACGGATTGGATTGTATCGCCATCACGGAGCATCTCGAATACCAGCCGCACCGGGCAGATATCCCTCATCCGGATCGCAACCGTGCCTTCGAGATCGCCGCATCGGCAGCGGGAAACAGCGACCTCATCGTGGTCAGAGGATCGGAGATTACCCGCTCCCTACCCTATGGCCACGCCAACACGGTATTCATCCAGGATGCCAATCCCCTACTTCAGGACGATGCGGAAGATGCGTATGCCGAGGCAGCATCCCAGGGAGGATTTACGTTCATAAACCATCCCAACTGGACGGCGCAGCGTAAAGATGGCGTGGCTCGACTGGAGCCCGAACAGCTGGCACTGATCGAGAAGGGACAGATTCACGGTATCGAGGTCGTCAATGATTTGACCTACTCGGACGAGGCCATCGAACTGGCCCTGGAGCACAATCTGGCCATTATTGGCACGTCGGACATTCACGGCCTCGTGGACTGGCAGTACGACATCGCCCAGGGTGGCCATCGGCCCATCACCATCGTGTTGGCCGAAGAGCGAACCGAAGCGTCCATTCGGGAGGCCTTGTTTGCCGGCCGGACCGTGGCTTATTACCTCGACTCGATTATCGGGCGGGAAGAACACGTCCGACCCCTTATCGATGCATCCTTGAGCATGGCATCGACCGGATATATCGGGGATACCTCTGTGGCCCGGATAACAATCACGAACCACTCCGATGCCTGGTTCACGCTCCGTAACACCTCAGAGATCCGATTCCACAATCGAGCCAACCTGATCGATGTACCACCACACGGAACCGTTCAGCTCGAGGTCAAAACGGGAGTCCGCATGGACACCATTTCAGTCTCCTTTGAGGTTCTGAACGTAATTACGGCTCCCGGAAATCATCCGGAGATAGTTCTCGAGGCTGTTCACCCTTAAGCATTCAGCGCGCCTGGCCAACAAGCAGCGCTGCAATCAATGCTAGCCTGTATCCGCGGGCCCTGCCAGCCGACTACCAGTCTTTTGCGATACGGTACATGGTTATGGCGGCCCGTGTTGTTTGCATGGGTAGTGTGGCAAGGTCAGCCCACTCATGCGTCGTGTGCGTGCCGCCTCCTGTCATGCCCAGTCCATCGATGGCCATGATGGCATGCCCCGCGGCAAAGGAAACGTCGGCCGCCCCCGCCTCCCTCGGATCGCCTGCCACCACCGGACCGTACCCGGCGTCCTCACTGGCTTGACTGAAGATGGCCAGCAGGCGCTCATTTCCCTCCGTTTGTCCCATCGGAGGATAACTGTCCCTGAAGGACAGCGACGCCGTAGTGCCTGGCAGGTTATCCTTGATCAGCTCCCTCATCCGCTCCTTTATCGCCTCTCGCTGCTCGGGAGAAATAGTCCTCAAGTCGCCCGATACAATCGTTTTTTCGGCAACCACATTCGTTTTTCCGAAGGCACTTCCCCGATCGTTTTCCTCATCAAAATCAACGGTCGTACCCCCAAGGATGAGACCAGGATTAAAAGTCAGCAGCTCCTCACCGACCAATTCCTCTTGGAAACGGGTCAGGATCCGGGCGGCCTCATAGATCGATCCATACCCGGTCTCTTCTGAGAAGACTGACGATGAATGTGCCCGGTTGCCGGTCGTTGTCAGCTCCCAGCCGGTAAAGCCACGGCGTGCCAGAACCGCTGTTCCAGGATTCCCATCGCCCGGTTCGAAAGCCATCACCACATCCGCCTCTATGGCTGCCTCGACCAGGCTCGCACGACCGAGCTCCAAGGGATCGCCCGAAGACTCCTCATCGCCAATCAGCGCGATGGTAACCGTCATGTCATCCAGAACGCCTGCGGCCAAGAGAGCCCGCACGGCCTCTACCATGACCACATCACCGCCCTTCATATCAATGATACCGGGCCCCGTGGCGCGTCCCTCGGACTCCCTGCTGAACTGCTGAAAGGGACTATCCGTCTCAAATACGGTGTCGAGGTGTCCTATCAGCAGGAAATGAGGCCCTTTGTCGCCTCGGGAGGCAAATAGATGACCTGCCCGATCGAAGGCGCTGCCATCAATCCAACGTGTTTCGAAGCCGAGTGCCCCAAGTTCCTCACCAAACACTGCGCCCACAGCACGCACTCCGTCAAAGTTCATGGATCCCGAATTGACGTTGACCACCTTTTCCAAGAGGTCTATGGCAGCCTCGACCCGGCTGTCAACGAACGAGGCAAGATGCTGCTCGACATCATCCAGGTTCTGTCGGGCAGACACATCGCTTGTAAGGCTCATGGTAAAAAGCGTCATTAAAATGAACGAAGGCAGAAAGGATGGGCGAATCATGGACGGTACTGTCAACTAACCGCGGATGGCATGTCTTGGATGGCAAGATAGGCATGTGATCATGGTTCCACCATGCCCGCTCGTGCCTCGTTGATCCCTACCTTGCCCACATCCCCACTTCCTTTTCATGTTGGGTCATGAATACTGCAGCACCACCGCTTGAAATATGTATCGCATGCGATTCCCAGGAGAAAGCGCTCCTGAATGCACGCGCCGCCGCAAGCGGCGGCGCGGATCGGTTGGAATGCTGTGCCTCGATGCACGTGGGTGGATTGACACCGGACCCACGAATCATCGAAGAGATTCGTGAAGCGGTCCCAACAAAGGTTGCCGTATTGGCCATGGTGCGGCCTCGGGGAGGTGCGTTCGAGTGGAATGCCACGGAGGCTGACACCATGCAGCAGTCCATTCAGGACCTGGCAGCCGCTGGGGCCGACGGCGTTGTTTCGGGAGCCTTGCGATCTGGTACCATCGATGCGGCGCTGACCCGCAAGCTCATTTCCCTGGCCCGGCATCTTTCGTTGGATTTCACCTTCCACCGCGCAATCGATGCCGTGGAAGATCGGACGGAAGCCCTCAATACCCTGATGGATCTCGGATGCCAGCGTATCCTCACCGCAGGCACCCGGTGGGGTGCCACAGATGGCGCTTTGGATGGCATCAAAGAACTCACACGTACGGCGCGCCAACTGAAGGGGCGTATGGAGATCGTCGTGGGCGGTGGCGTTTCGGCAGTCAGCCTTCCGCAACTCAGGGACGTCTTGTCGCACCATGAGAAAATCTCCTTCCATGCCTATTCGGCCGCCATGACGGGTTGGCAAACCGATGCAGGAAAGGTGGCTGCATTACGCCAAGTGATTGCTACGGATTGACACCCGTCTCCCTCCACGGGTTGCTCGGCAGGATTCATTGGGATATCCTCCCTCCTGCCCCTCGTTTGTTCATGCGTCTCCCATCATTCGTCCCAGCCATGCCTACCCTGCGTTGCCTTCTCGTTTTCGTCTGTGTCTTCGCTTCCAT
>JAFMNH010000060.1 GCA_017859335.1 Rhodothermales bacterium
AAAAGTCTCCGGAATACCCGTGGCAGTCTGAATGGAAGGACTGTCTCGTGGAGCTGCTACGCCAACCTGTTCGCCCAGTGCGCGAGTATCACCTCGTGTTTGGGATGCTGGAGGTGGACATGGGTAAGGCGTGAGTCTGGATTTGGCTTTGAGAAAACCACACGCGTTTCTGACGGGGGTAACCACAACCCCTGATACTGGCTTTACCCCCCTACCCCCGGAGTACTGAAACGGGCAATTTTTAGGCACTTTGTTGTACCTATGTTGTACCCATAAAAAGAAACCCCAAGCAGCACAATGACTTACTTGGGGTTCTTGTGGGCCCGGCAGGATTTGAACCTGCGACCTACCGATTATGAGTCGGCAGCTCTAACCACTGAGCTACGGGCCCGGAGTCGACGTGCAAGATACGGGGATTGATGCGGATGATGCCCACGAAGAGAGCGCAAAATCGTCTTTCTCCCCGAAGGGTATTCGGGATCAGCGTCCCAAGGCCCGGTCGAACAGGGTCCCGAGGCGCCCTCCGCGTACGCTCAGCTGCGTGGGTAATTGCTTGAACGAGGAGTAGACGCCCAAAGAATCGGGAATCAGATGCCAGTGGAAGATGGGATCTCCACTGTCCTCCAACCACGAATCGGACCGGCCGAAGCGATAGTCGGCAATCCGCAGGCCGAGAGAGTCCCTTTCGACGGCGTACCACCCCTTGGAGAACCACATCAGTTGCGCCACGGCGCGGTCATGCAGATGTCCCTCCAGGAGATGGGACTGACGGGGAATGGAAAGCAAGGTCGGCGGCAGATCCTCGTCAAGAATGGAGACCAGTCCAATGCGCAGCGTATCCTCCTCGATAGCAAGCCCCTGCCAGAGGAGCGTGTTCAGAGGCGTTGGGGACGTCATGATCTGAGAGGTACTGATATCCTGCACGGACAGGCTTTCCTCGAAGGAGGATTGCGCAAGGGTCTTCGCGCCCAACCCCCAGAGCAGGTACGCACTGGAAATGAACAGGCCGGCAGCGTTGGGTCGGACGCGGCTCCTCGAGCCGACGCTCCGGAAAAGGGCTATAACAACACCCATCAAAAGGGGGAGGGTGTACAATGGGTCGATGATGAAGATGGAGTCCACTCCGAACGGGTGGTCGGAGACCGGCCAGAAGATCTGCGTTCCGTATACCGTAAAAAGATCGACAAGGATATGGGTGGCAAGGGTCAGGGAGGTCAGCAGGACCCAGTCGAGATAGGTTGTCCTGTTGTCCTCATGCAGCCGTTTGATTGCCCAGGCGAGCAGAGGCGCAGCCAACAGTACGACAGGGAACGAGTGCGTCGCGGCTCGGTGTGCCGAGAGGGAGGCTACCGGATCCAGAAACAGGCTGGCAACAACGTCCAGATCAGGCAACGTGCCCAGGGCAGCGCCCCAGAGGGCCCCCTTCTTGCCTGCCTTGTGCCCCACAGTGGCCTCCCCAATGGCCGCCCCCAAGGCAATCTGAGTAAGTGAATCCATACCTGTTCATTCTGCAATATTCGGGCTTCTGTGCGCAACAGATGCCCCTGCCATGGTGCGCAACCAATCTGCGGTACGGTGCGGGGCAATACAAGATGCGATCGACGCAGAAACGGTGAGATCAGAGGTTGGCCGGGCCTTTACGAGGAGGTGGCCATGCTGCCAGCCCGAGACGATCAACTGTATCTAATGTGAAGAAGATCAATAGTATTGCTCTCGTGTAGACAAAAAAAGAAGGCAATATTATATTTAGACCTTACTAATTAATGCCACACTCGAATGGGCCGTATAGACCAGATAGATACCCGCATCCTTGAACTCCTCCAGGAACGCGGACGCATCAAGCGCAATGAAATTGCCGAAGATGTGTCCCTCTCCGTTCCGTCCGTGAGCGAACGCATGCGGAAGTTGGAAGAGCGCGGAGTTGTCGAGGGATATCAAGCCGTGGTCAACGCCCGGCGCGTCGGATTCGACATTCTGGCCTTCATTCGAGTCATGGTGGATGGATCCAAGCATTATGCCGGCTTCGTGGAGAAGGCATGCCAACTCGACCAGGTCCAGGAGGTGCACTCCATCACCGGAGACGGATCCCACATTCTGAGGGTGCTCATTCGCAACACGTCGGGTCTTGAGCAGCTGCTTTCGACCATACAGTCCTGGCCCGGTGTGCATGGCACATCGACGTCCATCGTATTGTCGAGCTACAAAGACACGCGCACCGTTCCGGTCGAACCCATGACGCTTACGGAGCCCCTCGGCTCGATTTCCTGACATCACATCACGCCAACCCTACGCCCAGCAACCAATATCATGAGTCGCCACGCATCGGATCTCAACGTCCTCGCAGCCACCAAATTCACCGCCAACGGGTCCAAGTCAAGCCCGATGGACATCGAAAACATCTTCGGCGAGAATGCTTTCGGCCTCGACGAGATGAAAAACCGGCTTTCGACCGAAACCTACGCCAGTTTGCTGGCCACGATTGACAAGGGCGAGCCCATCAAGTCCGACATTGCCGAGGAAGTAGCCACGGCCATGAAAGAGTGGGCCATCGAGCGCGGCGCCACGCACTTCACACACTGGTTCCAGCCGCTTACCGGCAATACGGCTGAAAAGCATGATTCGTTCATCACCCCGAATCGTGGTGGCGGCGCCGTTGCCAAGTTTTCGGGCAAGGATCTGATCCAGGGCGAGCCGGATGCCTCCAGTTTCCCCTCGGGCGGTCTCCGTGCAACGTTCGAGGCGCGCGGATACACGGTGTGGGATCCGACGTCACCCTCGTTCATCATCGAGAATGACAATGGTGCCTATCTGGCCATCCCTACGGCCTTTGCCTCTTGGTCAGGCGAGGCGCTCGATGCCAAGACGCCCGTCCTGCGCTCGATGCATGCCATTGACGATCAGGCTCGTCGCGCACTCAAGCTCTTCGGGCATGACGATGTCCACAAGGTGACGTCCACGGTGGGTGTGGAACAGGAGTATTTCCTGATTGACGAAGAGTTTTACTACCGTCGCCCAGACCTGATGACCAGCGGTCGCACGCTCGTTGGCACCAAGCCACCGCGTGGGCAGGAGCTGGACGATCACTACTTCGGCTCCATCCCGGATCGCGTCCTTAGCTGCATGCTCGAGACAGAAAAGGAGCTCTATCGCCTCGGCATCCCGGTCAAGACGCGCCACAATGAGGTGGCTCCGAGCCAGTACGAGATTGCTCCGATCTTCGAGAACACCAACGTCGCCTGCGATCATCAGCAGCTCTTGATGATCACGCTGCAGCGCATTGCCCGCAAGTATGGCATGGTCTGCCTCTTGCATGAAAAGCCGTTTGCCGGTGTCAACGGAAGCGGAAAGCACAACAACTGGTCCATCGGGACGGATACAGGCATCAACCTCCTGGATCCTGGCGACAATCCACATGACAACCTGCAGTTCCTCTACTTCTGCACCGCTGTCATCAGCGCCGTGTACAAGCACCAGGACCTCTTGCGCGTCTCGATTGCCTCGGCTGCCAACGACCATCGCCTGGGCGCCAACGAGGCGCCACCGGCCATCATCTCGATTTTCCTGGGTGAACAGCTCGAGGATGTATTCGATCAGATTGCATCCGGCTCGGCTACAGCGTCCAAGCAGGGTGGTCTCATGGGACTCGGCACTCCGGTCCTGCCGGCTTTGCCGCGCCATGCGGGCGATCGCAACCGTACCTCACCCTTCGCATTCACGGGCAACAAGTTCGAATTCCGCGCTGTTGGTTCTAGCCAGTCGGTCTCCTTTGCCAATACGGTCTTGAACACGATCGTGGCGGAGGCGCTCGATGGGATGTCCACCAAGTTGGAGGCTGCACTTACCGGTGGATCCTCTCTGGAAGAAGCTGTGGCTACGGTTGTTCGCGAGACGATCAACGATTCGAAAGCCATCATCTTCGGCGGCGACAACTACTCGGACGCTTGGCACCAAGAGGCAGAGCGTCGGGGTTTGTTGAACCTCAAGACGACGGTCGATGCGCTCGAAACGCTGATTTCAGACAAGAATATCCAGCTCTTCGAAAGCTACAACGTGCTCTCGGAAGCCGAGCTGCGCAGCCGTGAAGAGGTTTGGGTCGAGCAGTACTTCATGCGCATCAACATCGAGGCGGAAACGACCGAGTCCATTGCCCGCACGATGGTCATGCCGGCGGCCACCCGTTACCTCAAGGATCTGGTTTCCACGATCGAGGAAGGCAAGGACGTCGGGGTATCTGTCAAAGGCGTCAAGGAAGCAGCTGATCACGTGGCTGCCTACATCGACGAGCTGCAGGATGCCCTTACCAAGCTGATTGACAACAACAAGGATCTCGGCGGAGATAGTGTGCACGAGAAGGCGCATCACATGCTGAAGAATGTGATTCCTGCCATGAACGACGTGCGTCACGCCTGCGATCGTCTCGAGCGGGCAACGGCCGCAGACCTGTGGCCGCTGCCAACCTACCGCGACATGCTGTTCGTGAAGTAGATTCTTGCCCTCTTGAGTGGCTATGTTGGGGCGCGCAGCACATCCGTGCTGCGCGCCCCAATTGCATATGCCCATGACACATTCATTTCGGATACCGCCTGCCCGCTACCCCGCACTCATCATCCTGGGCGCGATCGACGTGATGCTGCTGCTCATCGTCCTTCGCTTCGTTCTCACGCTCTCGAGCTCGCCGGCGGAAGCGTGGGTGGGAGTGATGGTGACGCTCGGCGTTTCCATGCTCTTCAGCTGGTTCCTCCTGCAGCAGGCCCGCTCGCTAGTGCATGTTACAGAGACCCATTTGCACGTGAAGGTCCCTATCTATGGCCGCCGTGTGGCATTACAGGACATTGACTTGGCCGCCGTCCGCATCATGAGCGAGGATGAAGCGGAAACCTGGCGCTTGACATGGCGCACCAACGGAATCGGACTTCCGGGCTATCAGGTGGGTTGGTTCTCTTCCAGGAAAGGTGGCAAAATCCTGGCAGCGCGCACCGGAGGAGACGTTGTGCTCGTTCCGACATCAAAGCGCTACACCATTATGCTTTCCTTGCAGGATCCGGGCGCTTTTGTCGAGCACATGCATGGCCTAGTCCGCCAATAAGGGCTCCGAAAAGAAAGCGGGGGCGCGGCCATCAGGCCGCGCCCCCGCTTCACATTACAATGGTTGTACCTGACCTATCGCACACCGATGGTGTAGCTTCCGTCAGGACCGGACACCGAGCCACCGTTGGAGATGGCTCCAAGCAAGAGTAGACCGGCCGCGTGTGGCGTTGCCATCGACGTGCCGCTGATGGTATTGTAGCCGCCGTTCTTCCACGTCGACTCAATCCCCGAGCCTGGCTCGCAGAAGTCGACCGTGCCCTGTCCATAGTTGGAGTAGCTGGCCCACCCGTCTGTGCTGGTCGTGGCGCAGATCGTGTATACGTTGGAACCGTTGGCGGAGCCCGGCGAGACGTATCTAACGTTCTGCGACTCGTTGCCGGCAGCCACAACGAACCGGATGCCGCTGGCCGCTGCGCTGGTGACGGCATCATTCAGGGACTGCAGGTATCCACCGCCCAGGCTCATGTTGGCCACATCGCCGCTCCTTCCATTGGCAGCAACATGGTCTACGCCGGCAATCACGCCACTGATCGAACCGCTACCGCGACGATCGAGCACGCGCACCGAAATGACCGAGGCACCAGCAGCGACTCCGATGACACCGACATTATTGTCGAGCGCCGCAATCGTGCCTGCCACGTGCGTTCCGTGACCATTCTGGTCATCCGGATTATCGGCGTCCCGGCCACCAAGCATCGAGACGCTTCGAGCCGCGTCCACGTTCAGATCTTCATGGTCCAGGTCGATACCGGAGTCCAGAACCCAGGCCACGTTTGAGCCAGTGTACGATGAAGCGCCACCCACGCGGGTGATGCCCCACGGAAGGGACTGAGTAGAGGTACCTGTATCTCCACCGCCGTCGTCACCGCCGCCACCGCCACAGTTCGGATGATCGGGCTTCCTGTCGCAAAGACCTTGAGACGTGAAAGGAGGCAGGGATACCCAGCGGTCCTCCTCGATATAGTCCACGGCCGGATCGTTGCTCAGCTCCTCGTAGGCTTCTGGAGACAGTCGACCGGAAAAACCGGCCAGCGTGGACAGGTATTTGTGCTCCATGTCAACGCCGGGAACAGTTTCAAACGAGTCCACCAGATCTCTGCGGGTCTTGCCTGCAGCAGCGTCATCGCGAAGCACGACAATGTATTGACCAGGAATGCGTTCGCCGTTGGCCGGCGCGGTTTCAGTCAGGGTGGGAGCTGTTGCTTCCTCGGTCAGTTCGGCCGTGTCGCAGGCGCTGATGAACAGCGTCAAGGCGAGGACCCCAACAAGGGTAATGCGGGTGCGCATGGGGGTGTCGTGAAGAGTGAAAAAGAAGACGATGGGAACTGAAAACACCGACTCAGCGCTGAAAAAGTCACGCATCGCTTCGTGAATTCGCTCAACGTAATGGGCTGCAACCAGTTACAGATTCGGAAGAATCACTTTCACTCCGGCCGTACGTCATAGACCGGGGTCAGCTTCGCGTCCTGCGTGCGACGGAAGGCGGCTGTTCCGTCGTGTCGGAAGCCAGCGTGTCCTGAAGAAGCGTACGGGATGGATCTGACGAATCCTGCCCCAGGCGGGTATCCACCATCTTTCGTGACACCATCATTTCGAGCTGCGTTTCCAATTGTCGCAACGTGCTGATCTTTTTATCCATCAGCCGACTGACCGCAAACCGGCTCGCTGTGAACAGGGATAGGAACATGCTGAGGATCAAGGCAGCCGCGGGCAACCCCGTCCACCCAAGGCTTTCGAACGTGATGGGCAGGGAGATGATGGTTCCGATCAGGGTCGGGATGAATGGCAGAAACCCCATCAGGGGCTCAGCCCAGAACAGACTGATTGTTGTTCGGCCTGCGGTGACACGTGCCGTGACTTGGGCTTTTTCCGTCTCGCCGCGGCTGGTCCATTCAAACACGTTCTCCCGGGTCGATACGACACCGGGTTCCTTGAAGGTGCCTCGTATGCCCGCAATCATCTCTTCCCAGGTCGCGTGGTCAATTTCGCCTTCAAGAACGAATTCATTGGCATAGCTGACCGGTCCGCCGAACATATTGCGCTCCTGGTCCGGACGGTCCCGTTGCAATTCTGCCGCCGCTCTGAGGATCAGGTCGGGGTCAAGGCCAGCCTCTTGACCGATGTGCTGGAGTTCTTCGATGGACAGCCCACTCGCATTCGTTCCGGGTTGCTCCAGGGACAGCTCGGCAGCCCGCTTGAGGATGGCACCGATTTCTTTTTCGCTGTAGAGCTTCATGGATGCGGGTGATGCAGGTGGACACGGCGGTGTTTACTTGCAACGCAGGTCACAGGTTCATGACCCGGATGCATGCCGCTTTGATGCCGCCGCCCGTCATGGCACTGCGCCAATGGGTTTTCGCTGCTGTGCCTGTGATGTCTATCTTGTGCCGCTCGGGTCGGTCCTACCCCATTATCTCCTTTTCTTCGAATGCCGAAAGGCGAAAAAGACAACCAGCCATCGCAGTCGAGCGAGCAGGATCGCTTGCTGGTTGCTCGCGCTCTCGAGGGCGACCAAGGGGCCTACCAGGAATTGATGGACAAGTACCGGGGAGCACTTACCCGGCACGTGCAGCGCATGGTTCGCAGGCAGGGGGATGTAGAGGACCTTGTACAGGAGTGTTTCATCAAGGCATTTTCTGCGCTGACCTCCTATTCGAGCAGTTTTGCGTTTTCCACCTGGCTCTACCGGATTGCCACGAACCATACGATCGATTTCCTGCGCAAGAAGAAATTGCGGACCATGTCGATCGACCAACCCATACTGACCAAGGATGGCGAGGTGGAGTTTGAGTTGCCGGACAGCTCCTACCGACCGGATCGGCACATCGTGGAGGATCAGCGCAACGCCCTCATCCGGGAGGCCATCGAGCAGTTACCCGAGAAGTATCACCGCGTGATTGTGATGCGCCACCAGCAGGAGAAATCCTACGAGGAGATTGCCGCGGAGCTGGATCTGCCACTCGGTACGGTCAAGGCCCACATCTTTCGCGCCCGCGGCCTTCTCTACAAGCACCTGCGTGACAAGCGGCACATGATGTAGATCAGCCGCCCGACGTCAAGGCTTTCAGTTTATCCACTCCGAGTTCCTGCATCAGAGCGATGTTGCGCGGGGGAATGCCGCTGACGTCAGGGTGGGTCTCGACGGCCCGGCTGACATCCTCTTCCCTGATCAGATGCAACATGGGATAGGGAGATCGATTGGTGTAATTGGAGGCATCCTCAGGCCGCGTTCCGGCAAATTGGTAGGTCGGATGAAAACTGGCAATCTGGATGTCGCCATCAAGACCCAGCTCTTCAACCAGGCCGTTTCCCATATCCAGGAATGCGAGGTAGGCCTGGAAATCCGTCAGCGCTCCGGGATGAATGAGCAGTGTCGTTCCGATGGTCTCATCGCGCGCCAGGCGTTTGAGTTCGTCCTCCAGTGCCGAGGCAAGCTCCAAGCCGGATGTCGCTCGGCTGACGACAAAGCGAATCCGGTCGTGTACCAGTTCATGCTTCGCAAACGGACAAAGGCCGTATCCTATGACGAAAGATTCAACCCATGTGCGGGTTTGCTGTAGGATATGGTCCTCAGAAAGCGTTGGGGTTGTCATGGCAGGAGGTGACGCGTGATCGGGAGCGATACGCCGGGAAAGGTAGTTGCTGGGCACTTCTCAAGCGCCTGTGTACGCCGGGAGACATAGCGCTTTCGCATCCATGGCCAGGGCCTGAGCGACGTTTCTTTTTGACCCGGATTCATCGTTGTCTCTTCTGTTATCCGCTATTTTGGAGTTTCCTGAAACGTACCCTGACCCCTGGCTCTCATGATCGCCCGTTATACCCGTCCTGAAATGGCTGAACTCTGGAGCGAAGAGGCCCAGTTCGACGCCTGGTTGGAAGTAGAAATTGCTGCCGCCGCAGCGTGGTCCAAGCTCGGTGTCATTCCGGCAGGGGATGTTGAAAAGATCCGGGAGAAGGCATCGTTCGACGTCGCCCGGATCCATGAGATTGAAGAAACCACCCGCCACGATGTAGTGGCTTTCACCCGCGCTGTTTCCGAGTCGCTGGGCGAAGAGCGTAAGTGGGTACACTACGGGCTGACGAGTTCGGATGTAGTCGACACGGCCTGGTCGGTTCGCCTGAAGAAGGCCAATGCCCTCATTCTGAAGGAAATCGACCGCATGATTGAAGTCCTGGCGCGCCGCGCGAATGAGCATCGGCACACGCTGATGATGGGTCGTACGCACGGGATCCATGCCGAGCCGACCACCCTGGGCGCCAAGTTTGCCCTCTACTACGACGAGATGCGTCGCAACCGGCGGCGCTTTGTGGATGCGGCCGAGGGCATGCGGGTCGGAAAGGTTTCCGGTTCGGTCGGTACGTTTGCCCACCTTCCCATGGAAGTCGAGCAGTACACATGCGAAGAGCTCGGCCTGGAAGTTGCCCCGGTATCGACGCAGGTCCTGCAGCGCGATCGGCACGCCAGCTACGTGAGCGTACTTGCCCTGATCGGAGCAACGCTCGAAAAGATGGCCGTCGAGGTGCGTGGTCTCCAGAAGTCCGAGGTACGAGAAGTGGAAGAAGCCTTTCGCAAGGGGCAGAAAGGGTCAAGCTCCATGCCGCACAAGCGCAATCCGGTTTCGAGCGAGAACATCACCGGCTGCGCTCGCCTGCTGCGCGGCTACATGGTGACGGCCTACGAGAATGTGGCCTTGTGGCACGAGCGCGACATCTCGCATTCATCTGCCGAGCGCGTCATCCTGCCGGACGCCACGACGATCCTGCACTACGCCCTGTCGCGTTTCGCCACCGTGATCGACAACCTCACGGTCTACCCGAACAACATGCAGCGCAACATGCAGCGCACGTTCGGTCTCTACAACAGTCAGCGGGTGCTGAACGCATTGATCGAAAAGGGTCTCGTGCGCGAGACGGCCTACGACATGGTGCAGCCCGTGGCCATGAAGGCGTGGGAAACCGAGCGGGCCTTCCAGGAACTGGTACTCGAGGACGAAACCATCCGGGAGCACATGTCCGAGGAAGAGATCAACGGCTGTTTTGACGACGCCTACCACCTCAAGCGCATCGACGATATCCTGGCGCGGGTTGGCCTCTAGACCATCCGCTCGTACGTCACGAAGTCGTATCCATCGCGCGGTTCGCGGTGGGTTTCTTTGTACAGGGTGCCGATCAGGTGCTTGTATTCGGGAAAAAAGACATCGCCTTCGTACTCTCCGTACACCTCCGTCAGCTCTAGCCGGTCGGCCTCCTCCAGGAACAGGTCGTAGATGGTGGCGCCGCCTGTGATGAATACGTACTCGGCATTGGAAGCGGCCTTCAATGCCTCATCAACGGAGGCGTAGACCTCCACATCGGGCCACTCGGGCCATGAGGTGGTCCGTGTAAGCACCAGATTACGCCTTCCGGGCAATGGCTTCCCCAGTTGATGCAGCAACGAATCGAAGGTGCGCTTGCCCATGAGGCAGGGCCACCCTGTTGTCAGCCGCTTGAAGTGCTTCAGGTCCTCGGGAATATGCCAGGGTAGTTCCGAGCCGTTGCCGATGACGCGGTTCGCTGCTCCGACGGCCGCAATGATGATGATCTCAGGGCGATCGGCCGCTCCCGGCACCTGTTCTCCTGGATCGCTCATACGGCCACCGGCGCCTTGATACCGGGATGGCACCGGTAGTTCACCAGTTCAAAATCCTCGTACGCGTAGTCGAAGATGGATGCGGGCCTACGGGTGATTTTCAGCTCGCACAGCTCGTAGGGATCGCGCGAGAGTTGCTCCTCAATCTGATCGAGGTGGTTCAGGTAGATATGCGCATCGCCAATGGTGTAGACGAGTTCGCCGACCTCCAGGTCGCATTGCTGCGCTATCATGTGCGTCAGCAGGGCATACTCGGCAATGTTGAAGGGTGCTCCCAGAAAGAGGTCGTTCGAGCGCACATAGAGCTGGCAACTCAAACGACCCGGCGACTGAGCGTCGCCCGGTCCCACCCAGAACTGATAGAACATGTGGCAAGGGGGCAGCGCCATCTCGTGCAGGTCGCTCACGTTCCACGCATTCACGATGTGGCGGCGCGAATCGGGATTGGACCGGATGCTTTCGATGACCCGCTCGATCTGGTTGATGTCCTGCCCATCGCGGCCAGCCCACGACACCCACTGCTTCCCGTAGACAGGGCCGAGGTCGCCGCTTTCATCCGCCCAGGCGTCCCAGATATGGACGTTGTTTTCTACGAGGTACTCGATGTTGGTGCCGCCTTTCAGGAACCAGAGCATTTCGATGGCCAGCCCCTTGAAGTAGACTTTCTTCGTAGTCACCAGTGGAAAGCCAGCCTGCAGGTCAAAACGCATCTGATGACCGAATACGGAGCGCGTGCCCGTCCCTGTGCGATCGGATTTCTCGATTCCGTTGTCCCGTACGTGGCGAAGGAGGTCGAGATACTGCTTCATGGGGGATTTTCGACAAGTGGGGCTTTCTGAAAGAGGCGCGAAGAGCGGAACGTTTACAATCGAACAGGAATACAGGGAATCCAGAGTCAGGTCCCTTCATCCGCCGCCGTAAGGTAATGCAAGAGCGAACGAACATCCCCCCCAATCTCCACCGTCAGCAGGGTGTCAACCACATGAATAAAGTGCTCGGCTATGCACCCATGGTGGCCGAGGCAGGTACGGCTGAGGTTTTTTTGACCGCCGAGGACTGGCACGTGGTGGCTGACACGCTTTTCCACATGGATACGCCGCGCGAAGAGCTTCCCGAGGCCATCGAGGCGTTTTCCCGATCAGAAGATGGACAGACCATCCATTTCAAGACGGCCGACCTGGCCATTGAGGTCAAGATGATCTGAGCCCGTGACCGAGGCCCGGGTCAGTTGACGGCTGCCTTCAGGTCGAACTGCGGAATGTCCACTTTGAAGCGCTCACCATGCGAGCGCTCCATGAGGTAATAGCCGCGCATGGTGCCCGTGAACGTCTGCAGCACGGAAAAGCTGTTGTACTGGTGGGCTCCTCCGGGCTCAATGACGGGCTGTTGGCCGATGACGCCTTCGCCCTCAACCTCCTGGACGTTGCCGGTTTCGTCGGTGATGAACCAGTGCCGGCGCATGAGCTGGATAGGCTCCACCCCATGATTTTCGATCCGGACAAAGTAGCCGAACACGAATTTGCGCTCCATGATGTCGGATTGCCCGTCCAGATACACCGGCCGGACCGTGACTTCGATATCGCGGGTGGTGGCGTGGTAAGGAATCATGGCGATGGGTAGGTTCGGGCCAAGTGGGCGCCTCGTTCAGGCAGGGTCCTTGAAGAGGGATGCAGGTGTAAGACCGTTGTGGGCACGCTGTTCCGTGGATTCTCAGCGCTGTAATCACGCCGTATCCACGGAATCACGCCGTCTGCAGGGACGTAAGAATACCCATTTTGCGATACATTGCCCTTGTCTGATTGCGCTGAACGGTTCACATCACGGTGTCAACCGTGACGTTCATCGGACACCTCTGCTCCCATTCCGACCCGACCCACGTCATGCGTTCAAAAACAGTCGAAACCCTTCCGGAGGCCACCGTTCTTTTTGCGGGAGATTCCGGAGATGGCATGCAGCTGACCGGGACGCAGTTCACGCTGGCTACAGCGCATGCGATGAACGACCTGGCTACGTTACCGGACTTCCCGGCCGAAATCCGGGCTCCCGTCGGGACAACATACGGTGTGTCGGGCTTTCAGCTTCATTTCGGGTCGGTGGATATCCGTACGCCCGGAGACGAGGTGGACTTGTTGGTTGCTATGAATCCGGCTGCGCTGGTCGTGAACCTGGATCGGGTGAAGCCGGGCGGCACGGTGCTGGTCAACTCGAACTCCTTCGAGAAAAAGGATCTGAATCTGGCCAACCTGGACTCGAATCCTCTGGAGGATGGCTCGCTCGATAAATACCGTGTCATTCAGGTCGAACTGACCCGCCTGACGCGCGAGACGCTCAAGGATACCGATCTGAACCAGAAGCAGATCGATCGTTCGAAAAACATGTTTGCGCTCGGTTTGGCGCTCTGGCTGTATTCTCGGCCCATCGAACCGGCACAGCGTTGGCTTGAAAGCAAGTTCGGTCGCAAACCCGAGATCCGGGATGCGAACCTGGAACTGCTCAAGAAGGGCTTTCACTTCGGGGAGACGACGGAGCAGTTCGTGACGCGCTACGAAGTGTCGCCGGCCACGCTGCCTCCCGGACGGTATCGCGCGGTGCAGGGCGTGCAGGCGCTGGCCATGGGAATTGTGGCCGCCGCCAACAAGAGTGGCCTGCCCATCACATACGGATCGTACCCGATTACGCCGGCCTCCGACCTCTTGCACGCGCTCAGCCGCTACAAGAACCACGGCATCATGACCATTCAAGCCGAAGACGAGATTGCCGCCATCGGGATGGCCATCGGGGCGAGCTTTGGGGGGGCGCTTGGTATCACGGGTACGTCCGGCCCGGGGGTCGCGTTGAAGAGTGAAGCCATGGGTCTGGCGCACATCACCGAGCTGCCGCTCGTCATTGTGAACGTGCAGCGGGGTGGTCCCTCCACAGGGCTGCCCACCAAGACCGAGCAATCGGACCTGATGCAGGCGCTCTTCGGTCGCAACGGCGATGCTCCGATGCCGGTCATTGCTGCCTCCACCCCGGGCGACTGCTTCGAGGTGGCCTACGAGGCGTGTCGCATTGCCGTCAAATACATGACGCCTGTTGTGCTCCTTTCGGACGGGTATTTGGCCAATGGCTCCGAGCCGTGGCTCATTCCGGACCCGGACGACCTTCGCGACTTCGACGTTTCGTTCGCCACGGAGACCAACGCCGAAGTCGATGGCCAGGAGGTCTTCCACGGCTACATCCGGGACGAAGGGACCCTCGCGCGCCCTTGGGCCAAGCCGGGAACGCCCGGTCTTGAGCACCGCATCGGTGGGCTCGAGAAGGCTGATGGAACGGGTAATGTGTCCTACGACGCGGCCAACCACGAGAAGATGACCCGTCTACGCGCCGAGAAAGTCGAGCGTGTTCAGCAGGACATGAAGCCCCTGGAGGTTTTTGGCGACGAAAGCGCCGATCTGCTCATTATCGGATGGGGCTCCACGCGGGGCGCGATCGAGGCCGGCGTGACCCGGGCGCTGAACGCCGGACACAAGGCTGCGGCGGTCCACCTGCGATGGGTCCATCCACTGCCGCCTGATCTGGGAGAGGTATTGAGTCGATTCGACTCCTTCCTGGTTCCGGAGCTCAATAATGGTCAGCTCGTGCGCATCCTCAGGGATCGCTTCCTGCTGCCCTTCGAGGCCATGAACAAGATTCAGGGTCGACCTTTCGGGCCGTCCGAGATTGCCAAGAAAATTGCCGAAATGGTGGGCTGACCCAAGGGTTGACTACCGCTGAGAGGACCCATGTCTGACAACGACTCCCAGAACGATCCCAACACGCCCAAAGGCCGCAAGCCGACCCTTCCGCCGGGGATGGGCACACCTGCTGCCAAGAAGCCGACCCTTCCGCCGGGGATGGGCACACCTGCTGCGAAGAAGCCGACGCTTCCGCCGGGAATGGATAAACCTGCTGCCAAGAAGCCATCCCTTCCGCCGGGTGCTCCGTCCGGCGACGGAGCCAGCGGGCTGACGCGCGCCGACTTTGCCTCCGATCAGGATGTGCGCTGGTGCCCTGGTTGCGGGGACTACGCCATCCTGGCCACCGTCCAGCGCCTCATGCCCGAACTGGGTGTGCCACGCGAGAATGTGGTGTTCATTTCGGGGATCGGGTGCTCGAGTCGCTTCCCCTACTACATGAACACCTACGGTATGCACTCCATCCACGGACGTGCGCCCACCGTGGCTACCGGGCTCAAGGCCTCCCGCCCGGACCTGGATGTCTG
Organism: Rhodothermales bacterium; assembly: GCA_017859335.1. GTDB lineage: Bacteria > Bacteroidota > Rhodothermia > Rhodothermales > UBA10348 > JAAZVD01. Next base: position 14,961 of record JAFMNH010000060.1, read on the forward strand.
GATGATTACGGGTGATGGAGACAGTCTCTCGATCGGTGGCAACCATATCATCCACATCATGCGGCGCAACGTGGATCTGCAGATCATCATGTTCAACAATCAGATCTACGGGCTGACCAAAGGGCAGTACTCCCCCACGTCCGAGGTAGGCAAGGTGACGAAGTCCACGCCCTTCGGATCGATTGATCATCCCTTCAACCCGATTGCGCTGGTGTTGGGGGCTGATGCTGCATTCGCTGCCCGCACCATGGATCGCGATCCGAAACACATGAAGGACATCCTGAAGCGGGCCCACGACTTCAAGGGTACGGGCTTTGTGGAGGTGTACCAGAACTGCAACATCTTCAACGATGGCGCCTTTTTTGATTTCACGGAGAAGGCCACCAAGTCGGACCGAGCCGTGTTCTTCGAGCACGGCAAACCCCTCGTGTATGCCGGCGGCACGAAGGGGCTGCGTCTGGACGGCTTCAACCTGAAGAGCATCGACCTCGATGAAGGAAGCTGGGGCACGGACGACTGCCTGGTCTATGACGAGACCTCGCTCGAACTGGCCACCATTCTGGCTCGTGTCTATTGGCACGACGAACTGCCGCAGCCCTTTGGTGTATTCTACCGCGAGGAGCGCCCGACCTACGATGCGCAGGTCAACGAGCAGGTGCAGTCCGTGATCGAGGCGCGAGGAAAGGGCTCCCTGGCCGATTTGTTGGCCGAAGGGGATACCTGGGTGGTCCAATAGGTTCAGGCGGCGTCTGCCTGTTGGCTCCCAACCTGCACCGCAGGTGGGTTCTGGATTGAACGAATCTTCTTGAACCCCCAGAGGGCATTTCGTATCTTTCTTGGCTCACCGGACTTCCGGTTCCCGTTAACCCAACAGCCACCCCAACGGCTCCACAAGCACCTGGGCAGTAATCCAGCCTGCGCCGTGAGGATATCAGCATGAAAAAGGACATCCATCCCGAATACCAGACCGTGACCGTCAAACTGGCCGACGGCACCGAATTCCAGACGCGTTCGACGATGTCGTCTGACACGTACGTTTCGGAAGTGGATTCGACGAACCACCCGTTTTATACCGGCAAGCGTCAGTTTGTTGACACCGCTGGTCGCGTGGAGAAATTCAATCGCCGCTACGGCAAAAAAGCGGCTGCGACCGAGGAATAACCGGTCGGATCGTCGGGGTTTCCCGCCGATGGCAATGTGTGTGCCCAAGGGCACGCGGGGCGGGACGCCGGACGGCGTCCCGCTTTTTTTGTATCGTCCGTTTTCACGGACACAAGGCACATGCACGCAGTTGACTACATACGGGCCAAGAGGGATGGCAGGCATCTGAACGATGCCCAGTGGCACGACCTGATCGATCGGTATACCCGCGGTGATATCCCGGATTATCAGATGGCGGCCTTCCTGATGGCAGCCTTCCTCAATGGCATGTCCGATGCCGAGATGGTGGCCCTGACGCATGCCATGCTGCACTCGGGTCTCGTGCTGGATCTCTCGGACCTTCCGGGCCGGAAAGTGGACAAACATTCGACCGGTGGGGTAGGCGATAAGGTATCCATCCCGCTGGCCCCCATCGTGGCCGCCTGCGGCGTTCCTGTCCCGATGATTTCAGGACGAGGTCTGGGCCACACGGGCGGCACGCTGGATAAACTTGAATCCATTCCCGGCTTTTCGACGTCGCTGTCCATTGCCGAGTACCGGAAACAGTTGGCGGAGATTGGATTGGTGATGATCGGCCAGACGGACGACATCGCTCCGGCGGACCGGAAGCTGTATGCGCTTCGCGACGTCACATCGACCGTTGAGTTCGTGCCGTTCATTGCCGCTTCCATCCTTTCCAAGAAGCTGGCCGAAGGCATCGATGCCCTGGTGCTTGATGTCAA
>JAFMNH010000155.1 GCA_017859335.1 Rhodothermales bacterium
GGTAATCTTCTCGACGCCGCTGCCATCGCCTTCAATGGCCATGACCTCGGGCCAGCCCGACTTGTCTTTCATGTAGGCTGCGTTGTCCAGCCGAATGGCAATGGGACCACCCATGGCCTTTGAAAAGCGCACCCCTGAATAGATGTGTACCTGATCGGTCTCGAACTTGGCACGTCCTCCCCGCCCGAAGCCCAGCCAACGCCGGGCCAGATGTTCATCGATGGCTGCACGCGTAATGGGCACGCCAGCCGGCATACCTTCTACGATGCCGATCAGGGCTTCACCGTGGGATTCGCCGGCGGTCAGATAACGGAGCATGAAAACACTGGGTGGAGGGGCGCGGAAAGGGAAGGCAAACTACGTCACAGCGCCACAACGGACGTAATCGCTACGGGCGCACTTCAAAAAAGGAGCTCGTGCCATCGGGCCGACGCAAGCGCACCAGGATTTCGTCAGAGGTGCGCAGCGCATCCTGCAGCGAATCGATATTGAACACAGGCGCATCGTTTATGGCAGTAATTACGCTTCCGCGGCCCACACCGGCCTTCTCGAACGGTCCATCGGGGGTTACAAAAGCCAGAAACACGCCGTGGGCCACCTGGAATTGCCGGCGCATGCGACCATCCAGATTAGCCACCCCAATCCCCCAGGATTCAATATCCACTACCTGCTCCTCCTCGACCTCAGGCTCAATGAACTGCGGCACGTCCTGATTCATTTCCGTAAGCCAGGAGGCATAGCCTGGGTCGTCACGCCCTTTGAGCGTAACGACGTAGTCGATCGTGCGGCCATCGCGCCAGATTTCGACCGGTACCGCGTCTCCCGGGGAAAAGAGTGCGATAGCGCTCTGAAGCTCGTTCGGCTCCGTCATTTCCCGCCCATTGATGGTCAAGAGGATATCGCCATCGCGAAGACCTGCCTCGAACCCGGCCAGGCCCGGCTGCACAGAGCTCAGGTACACACCGCGAACGCGCTCGAGACCGGCGGCATCGGCAGCACGCGCATTCATCGCCTGGATGGAAACGCCCAGATAGCCGCGCCGCACCTCTCCAAACCGAATCAAATCCCGAACGACACGTTCCATCAAATCCACCGGGACGGCAAACCCATACCCTTCATACGATCCGGACTCGGTGGCAATGGCTGTGGCAATGCCCACCAACTCACCCTGCAAATTGACTACCGCGCCGCCCGAATTACCCGGGTTGATGGCTGCATCGGTCTGGATGAAGCTCTCGATACCAAGCCGATCTTCAATGACATTCACCTGCCTTCCGATGGCGCTCACAATGCCAGCCGTAACCGTGGATGTCAAACGGAAGGGATTACCGACAGCCAAAACCCACTCCCCCACTTCAACCGCATCGGCATTCCCCAAGGCCACCACTGGAATGGACGTATCAGGTTCGATCTTGATCACAGCCAGATCAGTCGTCGGATCGGCGCCAACGACCTCGGCCGGAAACTGCCGCTTGTCGTTGAGCGTCACGCGGATGCGCGATGCCCCATCCACCACATGATTGTTCGTTACGATATATCCCTGGTCGCTGATTATGACCCCGCTCCCAAGGCTTTGGCTGCCACCGCGTCCACCAAAAGGCGAAAGCATACCTGAACCGGGCAGGCTCTCCACTTCGATGTAGACCACCGTGGGAGTTACCGTGCTTGAAACCGCCTTGAACACCTCGTTCATGGACATGACATCCAGATACTGGGACGGCACGTCGGAGGCAGGCGCGCGAACGCTGCCCGCGTTGGCATCCGATCCGAGCTGCACTGTGCGCTGCACCTCTACCGGCCGCATCGTTCCCGGAAGCACGCCACCAAACCACAACGTCAGCAGGATCCCCGTCAACAGGCCCACAACCACAAGGCTGAAGGCCCGTTGGCCGGAACCGACCAGGGATCTATCCCGACTTGGTTGTGGTGCCTCTGACATGTCGTAGGTGCTCATATATATAATGTATCACGCGCACGTGGACGGTGGCGCCCCGGGAAGGGCCGCTTATCCCTTCAAACTACCCATTCAACTCTTTCAGTACAGTCAACTCTTCGTCCATCAGATCCTGTACCGCCTTCTGGGATACCCGAGCCAACTCTTTTCGGTCCTTGCCTGAGGCGGCAATGGGCTCTCCGATCCGTACTACAAAGTGCAACGGACCAAGACCCATGATGTGCCATAGGTTGGCAAACATTCCCTGAGGACTGGACCAGGTAATGGTTTCACGCGTGTTTTCATCAACCAGACGCCCGGCAATGGTTCGTGCATGAAAATACATGGGAATGACATACCCATCTTCCATCCCCGCCACCGCCTGAAACCCGCCCGTCTTGAACGGCAGCAGCTGCTGTCCATTGGACGTCGTTCCTTCTGGAAAAATCAGAACGGATACGCCGCTGTGCATCCGCTCCTGGATCTCATTGACCGTACCGTTCGTCTTCATTACTTGGGATCGGTGGGCAAATATGATCCCGACTGCGCGGCAAACCAGACTAATGACCGGCCAATTAGCCATCTCGGCTTTGGCAACGAACGCCACCTTGAACCGGGACGCCAGAATCCATGGATCCAGCGTCCCGATATGGTTTGCAACCACCAATGAGGGCATACCCTCGGGTATGCGTCCATGCACCTCGGATGTAAATCCCAAAATTCGAGTCAGTGCAATACACCCCTTTCGCTGCCGCTCCGCCTTGTGGGCGGCCTTTGCCGTAGGATCCAACCTGCGTCCTGCCACAAGCATATGGACACTGTAGGCCACCATAACCAGCAAAAACCACACAGACTTGAGTATCCTGCCCATACTCAGACCTAAAATTCTTCGATCGCCTTCAGGATTTCGGGAACGATGTCTTCTTCGGGGATGGTCTTGAGGATTTTGCCCTTCTTGAAGAGATGGGCCCGGCCCCGACCCAGCGAGACACCCAGATCGGCGCCGGCGGCTTCGCCTGGACCATTGACGGCGCAGCCCATCAGGGCCACATTCAGGTCCTTCTCGAATTTCCGGGACTTGACGGCCTTTTCCACATCTTCAACAATCGAGAACAGATCTCCGGTCAGGCGGCCGCACGTGGGGCAGGCAATGATATTCACGCCGGGACGCCCGAGACGGAGGGACTTCAGGATTTGATGACCAACCTCAACTTCGTGCAGCGAATCGGCGGCCAGCGAGACACGGATGGTATCGCCAATCCCCTCGGCCAGAAGGGCGCCAATGCCGATCGAGCTCTTGACGGTCCCCGTTTCTTTGGAGCCGGACTCGGTGACGCCCAAGTGCAGTGGAAAGTCCGTTCGCTCGGCAAGGAGCTTGTAGGACTGGATCATGAAGAAGACGTCCGAGTGTTTGACCGAGATGATGACATCCTCGAAATCACATGCAGAACAGATTTCCACATGGCGCATGGCGCTTTCGTAGAGGGCCTCGGGCTGTGGGTATCCGTACTTGTCCAGGATGTCCTTCTCCAGTGACCCGGAGTTGACACCGATGCGGATGGGAATGCCCGCTTCCTTGGCGGCATAGAGGACGTCTGCTTCCCATTCCCGCTTGCCAATATTGCCCGGGTTGATCCGCACCTTGGCC
>JAFMNH010000156.1 GCA_017859335.1 Rhodothermales bacterium
CACACGGCCGTGACGCAGTAGCCATGCCCATCGACGCAACGCTTGATACGGCATCGTCAGAGATAGTCGAGCAAGCACTGCACCGTCTGAAAGAAGCACACGACCGACTCAAGGATCGCCTCTCCGATGCGGCGACAGAGCTGACCAGCGCCGCTACGGATGTTGACCAGCGCATGGAGCGGGCCTGGATTTTCCTCGAGGGAGAAGTGGAGAAAGCGGGCTCGTTCATGGGCCAGGTGCCACGTGTCGAGGAGGCGGTCGTTTCCAAACGCTTGGGTCGGATTGATGGCGAATCAACCGCCTGGGCCGCGTGGAAAGATCGCCTGTCAGAGCGAGCCACCTTCCTCTCCGCCCTGCTTTCGCTGCGGAGCGATCTGGATGGTATGATCGACAGGATGCAGAGGGATGTGGCCAGAGAACTCATCGAGCCACTCGGGCACCGAGCGGCAGCCGTCACCGGAGCGCTTCTTGAAACCGAACGCAACGTGACCATGCATGCCAAAGGCACGGGTCAAGAAGGGTTTGAAGAACGAACAGCTTCCTTGAAAGCGCTGGGGGATGAAGCCATCGAGCATGTTCGGGAGCATCTGGTGGCGCCCATTCAAGAAATGTCTCTTCTGACCCGCGTTCAGGAGGAGAACCAGGCCTTCCTGGACAGCCTGGCCCGGTTGATCGAGACGCTGCCCGATCCCTTCCAGCTGCATCCCCTGGTCTCAGAGTCGGATGAAAGTATTGATCCTGGTGTGGATCCTCGCGTCGTCTCACTACCGGAAGTGGTTCGCAACGGTGTAGCCGAAATCGATACCGGGAAACTGGAGGGACGCACGGCAGAGGCCCGGGAGGATCTCAAGGAATCTCTGGAAGAGCTTGTCAACCTGCCTTCCATCGTCCGCTTTTCGTTCGATTCGGCTACGGCCACCCGCGATGTATCCCCCGCTCAGCCAGGATCAGCAGATACATCGGATGCCGACCAACTCCTGACCATGATGGAGGAAAGTCTGCGGCGAACACGCGATGCCATAACGACCATCGGAGAAAAGATCGAAGGAGCTGCCTCGCTGCTGATCCACGCGTATCGGGCTGAGACGCTTCATGCCTGGACACGTATTCAGGAACGGCTTCAGATGGAGCATCAGGTGGGCGCCTACGTCATGGACGTACGTTCGCGCCTGGACGCCGAAGCACGGGAAGCCGGACAGCGTTTGTCCCGCCTGTCCCGGCAACTGCGACTGCTGTCCGAGCGGCTCCTGCTCCGAGGACGCCGTGAAGCACAGGCGCTCATCGAGCGGGGCAAGGAGGTGGTCGGCACGCCTTCGCCCACGCGGGCCTCGTTCCACGACACGGCCCTTGGTCTGGCCGAGCTGGAGAAGGTGCTGGAAAAAGTGCCAGCCGTATATCGGAAGCTGTTCTCGTTTCAGCCCCTGACTGATCCCGATCTGCTGATAGGGCGCGGTCCAAGCATGACGTTCGTCCGGAACCAACTGCATCAGTTCGATCTGGGCATGCCCCAAGCGGCACTGTTGGTCGGTGGGCCGTCCTCCGGCCGAACCAGCTTGTTGAATGTGCTTCAGACCACGGATTTTTCCAATCGTCCAGTCCGGACACTCCGGCTCCACAATCGCCCATCCGATACGGGGTCGCTCCTTTCCATGGTAGCTGCGTCATTGGAGCTGCCGGTGCCGCGCACCGATCACGTCCCGAAAGCAGCCTCTGCCTGGCTTGAAGCGCTGGATGCGGCGGACGCTCCGATTTGCATTGTCGAGCATCTTGAGGTCCTCTTGCTGCGGGGAATTGGTGGGTATGATCTGTTGGTGGACATGCTGCAGCTCATGTCCCTGACCGATTCGCGTATCATCTGGGTGGGCACGATATCAACGTTCGCGTGGCAGCTTCTCAAAGTGGCCGATGCGGATGCTGCCGCCCTGGTCAGTGTGCACGCCATGACCGATCTGACCCGTACGGACCTCGAAGAGCTCATCATGGAGCGGCACAGGAAGAGCGGTATTCCACTGGAGTTTGCCGAACCCGAAGAGCCAAATCCCCTTCTCAAACGCAAACTCAAACGCGTGAGCAGTCGGGATATGCGGCAGCAACTTCTCAGGGAAGCCTTTTTCGACCGGCTCTATTCGCAGTTCGGGCAGAACATCCAGATGGCCCTATTGCAATGGATCCGCTCTGTGCGGATGACCGATGACGCCGGTTCCATGACGCTGGTCCAGACGCCGGCCCTGAACCTGTCCTTTTTCAATGGCTTCAACATGGACCAGGTGTTTGCCCTCAAGGCCATTCTTGAGCATGGCGCGCTGTCGCCGAGCGAGTATGCGCGCGTGGACCACATACCGGAGGACCGTGCCTTGACCGTATTTGAGACACTGGGCAATGCCCTGGTCATAGAAACGGCGGACCGAAGCGAATCGGGCACACTCTACCGACATACCGCCGTGGAGGCATCCCGTGCCTACAGGATCAGGCCCCTGTTCTCACATGCCGTCATTCGGCTGCTCAGGGAGCGCAACGTGGTTCACTGAGCCGAACGTTCCGATTATGCTCGGCCGCGCACGCTATCCCGCCTGCGCCAGATACCACTCGTATGTCCGGCGGATTCCCTCTTCCAGGTCCACCTCGGGTCGCCACCCCATGGCAAAAAGCCGGGTGACGTCCACCAGTTTGCGCGGCGTGCCGTCGGGCTTCGTCGTGTCGTATTCGATGGGGTTATCTGCTCCAACAACCCGCTTGATGGTTTCGGCCAGCTCTGCAATCGAGAGATCATGACCGACCCCGGCGTTGATCAACCCGTCCGGGGCCGCGTTGTATAACGTCTCTTCTGGCGTGCGTAAAACGTGGAGGATCGAAGAGGCCAGGTCATCCACGTACATGAATTCCCGCTTGGGCGTGCCCGTGCCCCAGAGCGTGACGGGTTCGTCGGTGCCCTTGGCCTCGTGGAATTTCCGGATCAGGGCCGGCAGGACATGCGATGATTGCAGATCGAAGTTGTCTCCGGGGCCATACATGTTGGTCGGCATCATGGAGACGAAATCCACCCCGTGCTGACGCCTGAGGGCCTCGCACAGCTTGACGCCCGCAATCTTGGCGATGGCGTACCACTGGTTGGTCGGCTCGAGCGGTCCCGTCAAGAGGTACTCTTCCTTCAGCGGCTGGGGCGCCAGCTTCGGGTAAATGCACGTGCTACCCAGGAAGATGAGCCGCCCCACGCCGGCCTCGAACGCGCCGTGGATGACGTTGGATTGGATTTCGAGGTTGGTATGCAGGAAGTCTGCCGGATAGGAATCATTGGCCAGGATACCACCCACCTTGGCGGCCGCCACCACGACGAAGTCCGGCTTCTCTGCCTCGTAAAAGGCCCGTACAGCCGCTGCATCCGTCAGATCGAGTTCCTGCCGGGCGCGGAGAATGAGGTTGTTGAATCCTGCCTGGCGAAGGGCACGCACCACACCGGAACCCACGAGGCCGCGATGGCCGGCTACAAAAATCTTATGGCTGGAATCTGACAGATGCATACTGGATGGGGGGCGATGAAATGATTAGACGGCCCACGGGGGCAGGACGCC
>JAFMNH010000157.1 GCA_017859335.1 Rhodothermales bacterium
AGCAGTTGGCGCAGCTTGAAGAGTTGAAAGCGGAGGCTGAGGCGCGCCGAGCGGAACGCGAGGCGCGGCAGGCAGAAGCCCGCGAAGCAGCAAAGGTGGTCATGATCGAAGTGCTTGGCCTGACCGACGATCAGTTGAACGCGCTTGAAGACCTGCGCGCCGAAGCCGAGACCAATCGCGAAGCCATCCGTGCCTTGATCGAGTCCGGTGCAGACCGCGACGCAGTCAAAGCGCAGGCCGACGCCCAGCGCGAAGCGCACCGGGAAGCCATGGCCTCCATCCTCGATGACACGCAGTACGAAATCACCCTCATCCACCAGGCCATCTCCCAGCGCATGCAGGCGCACCAGCAGAAGGGCCAGCAGCGTCCCGGTCGACGCCGCGGCGGTCCGGGTGCAGGTGGCCCTGGCTTCGGCGGCCCCGGTGGTGGCGTCGCTAACGGCTGATGCATCCTGAAACGGGCGCCCACCCATGAACCGGATCCTGCGGCGGGCTGGATAGGCCGATCTGGATATCAGCACGGTTTAGAGTACGGGGGCGGGCCTTGCGGCCCGCCCCCGTATTCGTTTACCCGATAGGCAACCTTCTCGAAATCGCCACTACCTCGCGCCAGGTTGCGCTCGCAGTATTTCGGTGTCTTTATGCCTGAACCCGGTTTTTCAGATTCTGGCATGTTTCCAGATACAGGCACTGTGTTGCTGCGGCAATAGGCTCCATGAGCAGCCTTAGCCAGAAAGAACCATACAAGCTGGAGCAGGTATTACGAATTCAAGACCCCACGCTCATCATGAAAACAATCAAAGCCATACTCGGAATAGACGGACGTCTCCACCTTCCTGAAAGGGTGAAGCTGTCGCGTGTCAGGCGGGTTTTGGTAACCTTTCTTGATGAGTCGTCGGTCGAGATGGACTCCATACTTGCCAGCCAGATGAGCGAGCGTGCTCTCGCTACCGATTGGAACCGTCCCGAGGAGGATGAGGCATGGCAACACCTGCAATTCGATCCGTCGTAGTCGTCCGGTTTCCTTTCTCGGACATCTCTCAAGCCAAAATTCGTCCAGCCGTCGTTCTGTGTGACGTAGGACGCGGAGATTTTCTGCTCTGTCAGATCACCAGTAAACCCTACGGTGATTTTTCTTCGATCACCCTTGACGAGAGGCACTTTCAACGTGGTGGCCTTCAGCGTGTCAGCCATGCCCGACCAGGCAAACTGTTTACTGCACATGAGTCCATCGTAGGCAGGGAAGTCGGAATCCTCAACCACGCTGTCTGTAAAACCATCACAGACAGGATCGCCTTGATGCTGCGCAAAGGTCACCTGTAAGCTGGCCAAATGAGCCGAGTTGCGAACACCGTATTCCGGTGTCTTGACGTTACACCGCCATCACCCGCATCCTCTCGGCATGGAAACCCCTCCTTCCGCACGGCATACTTGTACAGAACTTATGTACAAGAAAAGACTCGAGTCGAGCGGGAAAGCCATGTCGAAACAGGTCACCTATTCGGAAGCGCGGGCCAACTTGGCCTCCCTATGGGACGAAGCCGAGTCCACGCGCGAACCCATCATGATCACGCGCCGCGGCAAGGAAAAGATGGCCCTCCTCCCGGCCAGTGAGCTGTCCAGCCTGGAAGAAACTGTTCATTTGTTGCGCTCACCGCGCAATGCTGCCCGATTGTTTGCAGCCATGGAACGGGCCCGCGCTGGCGAAGGCACTCCGATTGATATCGACGAATTGCGCAAGCAGTTCGGCCTGTAGATGGGTTGCCACCGGTGACAGACGCCGTTTTCGATATCGTTTTCAGGGAAGATCTTGTTTGGTGGATAACAAACGACCGAAAAACAGCCCTGCGACTCATGCGCCTGGTAGAAGCCATCATCAGGGACCCCTTCCAGGGCCTTGGCAAGCCCGAGCCCCTGAAACGCCTTGGTTCGAACATGTGGTCGCGCAGGCTGACGCAGGAGCACCGGGTAGTCTACCACGTGTCGGCTGGCCGCATCACCTTCCTTCAAGCTCGGTATCACTACTGATCGAGCGTTGAGCGCCTCCAGTATTTTCATTTGGACGGACGTTTATTTTCAATTGGACGAACATCTTCTTGGTGCCCAATCCGTCCCTTTCGCGCGATGTGCTGAATCACCCCAGCAGCCCTTTTCCCGCGCGATACCCCGAATAGTCCCCTCTTCTCGTGCGATATGCCGATTTGCTCCCTTTTCCCGGGCGATATGCCGAAACGCACCAGCCGTCGCTCCGCTTTTGGCGCGATATGCCGCCGAGGTCAGGGTCACCCTTCGTTGAACCTCGTATTGCACGTTTGTTATTGACCACATCGCAATCGTGTGATATCACTTTCTGAAGCCCCCCTCCCCCTTCGTCTTCACATACCCAATCCAGCCCGCCAACAAATCAGCAGGTCACGCCCGGCCGCCCTCCGTGTCTATGCATCACACGCTCGCACGAAGACACGAACTTGGAGGGAAGCATGCAGCGAATTCTTCTACTGGTCGGATTATGCCTGATCGTCACGCTACCGACCGCGGCACAGACCACATTCTTTTCGGAGACTTTTGATTCGGTGACGGAGCCGGCCTTGCCAGGGACCGCGTTGACCGCGGACGCCAGCTGGAGTACGTCGGGCGCCTCGTCCTCTCCCGGCTCCGGGGCCAACAACGCCGTGCACACCGGGTCATCGCCCGGACCCATGATCCTGGGGCCTATTGACCTGGGCGCCGCCCTCGACGGGACGTTTTCTTATTGGGCGCGGCGCACGTCTTCCTACTCGGCTGACTCCTTATTTGTACGCGCCGGGACAGACGGATCGACGTTTGATGTCCTCTTGTTTGGCGGGGGCCTGCCCGAGGCTTCGTCGTCGTGGGAGGAGGTTTCTGTGCCGGTTCCAGCCTCGCTGCTGGGCGCAGGCGCGGTTTTCCTGGAATTCGAGGGCCGCGGCGGTACGTCGAGCGGCTCGAACATGCGCATTGACGACATCCTGATTGAAGGCACCGTGGATCCTACAGCCCTGTCGACGGGGTTCGGATTTTCGGGTGATGCCCAGACATGGGACCTGGGTAGTATGGTCTTGGATGTGCCGCTCGATCTGGAGTGGCCCGGACCGGACTCCTTGCAGGGGCTGCAGTTCGACCTGGCGTGGGACGATACTGTGGTGTCGGTGAACTCGGTAAGCTTGGGTGGAAGCGCGGGCGCTTCGTCGGACTGGCTCCTTTCTGCGAGCTTCGGCGCCGGATCGGGCACCGTGGCGCTGGCGCACCTGAGTGCGCTGCCTCCGGGCCCCTACTCCGGTGTTCTGCAGCTGCATGTGAGTGCTACTTCTCCTGCGCCAACAGCGCTTGTCACCACGACCCTTACGCTCTCCGGGCTGTTGGCCACCACCAACTCTCCTACCGCCGACGCCTTGGCGCTTCCCGATGGGCACCGGTCGCTGGCTGTGACCCTGCAACCCTCCGTGGCTTCGGTGGACTTCTCGTCGACCACCATGGACTTTGGCTCGGTAGCGGCCGGTGACAGCGCGCTCGTGCAGGTTACGGTTTCCAATCCGAGTGGCAGCGC
>JAFMNH010000061.1 GCA_017859335.1 Rhodothermales bacterium
CTGTATTCGGGGGTGGATCGGCCACCGCCTGGCAGTGGGACTATGAAAGTGATGGCATCGTGGACAATACGTCCTCCCTCGCAAGCCATACCTACACCGATCCCGGATTCCACTCCGTGACGCTTACGGCCTCGGCAGGGGGGCGAACCTACGCAACGACGTTGACCGACTACGTCTCCGTCAATTCCGGCATCTACGTCTGGGAGGGTATCGGAAACACAAGTGCCAGGAGTGGCCGATTCATTGCCGATCTACTCTCGGAGGCAGGACTGGAAACGCACTACGCCAGAACGGCCATGATCCATCCGGATCTGACGGGCTTCGATGCGGTGTTCCTGTCCTTTGGCCCCTGGTCGCCCCAAAGCCCTCCGGTACCTCTCGAACAGATCCCGGCCAGGACCATTCAAAAGTACCTCGAGTCGGGAGGAAAGGTGTACCTGGAGGGTGGAAACGCTCTTGGCTACGACCAGGCGGGCAACGCCGATCTGCTTCCCCTTTTTGGCATCGCCGGGACCAGTGTCGGGCAGGATGCAGCCACACCGGTCACCGACCTGCGCGGTCAGGACGGTTCGATCTCGGCGGGTCTGCGGTTCTCCTCGTCACGGCAGTCAGCCACGACCTACGTCGACCGCTACATTCCGGGCTCCTGGGGACAAGCTTGGTTCGAGCAAGTGGGGTATGGCATTGTGGGCGTACACGCCGAATCGGCTGGTGGAGGCCGGGCTGTGGCCCTCTCGTATACCATGGCCGACCTCGTGGATGGCGAAAGCAGCCGAGCTGATGTCCTGCAGGACGTGGTGGACTATTTCGGCCTGCAGGCTACTATCATCGGCACGGAGCAGTCCGAATTACCGAACGCCGTGACCATGGCACCCGTTTTCCCCAACCCATTCAGCGAGTCAGCCACACTACGGTTCAGCCTCCCTCGTGCGACCAACGTGCGCATAGCCTTGTTCAATATCCTCGGTCAGCGGACGGCAACGATCATGGAAGGAACAACGCTTTCCCCGGGCACACACGATGTCAGGCTGGAGGGTGATCAGCTTCCGAGCGGCCTGTACTTCGTGAGCCTGCAGACGGACGGGGAAGTCATCAGGACACCGGTAGTCATTGCGCGCTGAGAAGAGCGTCGACCAGTGAATCCATAGCCATCACGCCACGTTCAGGCAGTAACCAGTGCCCGTTGCCCGTGCGCCTATCCCTCCCATACGTCCTTTGCCTGATTGGCCTGATCCTTACGGGATCTCCCGCCATATCGGCTCAACCAGCGCCGGAGACAAGGACTGCGGAGCCGGGGGCCACGTCTCTCCTTGCACTGACAAGCCTGCCAAGGCCAGCGCCCGAGCCCGCCGAGCTCTACTACACGGTTGCCGGCCAGACCACCTTATATCTGCCAGAGGACACCTCGCGTGCCTACCTGAACTTGGCACGACGCGAGCCGGTGGAGTTTCTTCCCTCAGCCGATCCCGGCTGGCCCGGTTGGAAACGGGTCCGCACGCTCGACGGAGCCAACGGCATGGTGCGTGACGATGCGCTGACCAATGTCTGGCTGCGTATCTCCAAGTCTACGCAAACCTTGTTCGTCTATCGCGGTCAGCATCTGATTGATCGTATACCAACGGATCTGGGCTACAATTTTTTCTCTGATAAAGAACAACGTGGCAGCCTGGGAAACCCGGACCACTGGCGCACCCCGGAAGGGGAGTTCTACGTAGCAGCAAAAAACGGTCAGAGCAAATACCACAAGGCGTTCGTACTCAATTACCCGAATGCGGAAGACGCCGAGCGGGGGCTTGAAGATGGATTGATCACGCAGGATCAATACGAGGCCATCCTCTCAGCGGAACGTCGCTTCGCCATGCCTCCCATGAATACATTGCTGGGTGGATGGATCGAAATCCACGGAGACGGGACAGGGAACCGAACAAACTGGACACAAGGTTGCATTGCCATCCAGAACGTTCAGATCGACCGGCTCTGGGACATCATCGAAGTTGGCACGCCAGTGCTGATAACGCCATGAAAACACGCTTATCCATTCTCCTTGCCCTGCTTCTGCTGACTTCGTCCGCGCACGGACAGGAGACATCGGCGCAAGTAACGGACCGGCTCCTTTTTGAAGAGCCGGTTGCCGGTCCGGCCTTCGTCATTCCTGTCAAGGGTATGATTGACGGTCCCCTGGCGGCCTACATCGAGCGGGCCCTGAAGGACGCCGCCGATGCCGGTGCGGGATTGGTCATTTTCCACGTGGATACGTTCGGGGGGCTGGTGGACGCGGCGGACGAAATCAGGAAAACGATCCTGAATGCAGACATCCCCACCGTGGCCCTCATCGACAAGAATGCCGCCTCGGCCGGCGCGCTGATTTCGTACGCCGCGGACCGGATCGTGATGGTGCCAGGCGCATCCATTGGCGCGGCCACTGTCGTCCAAGGCACAAGCGGCGAGGCGGCTCCGGACAAGTACCAGTCCTACATGCGTGGCCTGATGCGAGCTACGGCCGAGGCCAATGGAAGGGACCCGTCCATTGCCGAGGCCATGGTGGATGAATCCATTGAAATCGAAGGAATAACCGTAGAAGGCGAGGTCCTGACCCTTTCCACGAGCGAAGCCATTGAACTGCGTGTAGCCGATGCGGAACAGGCTTCCCTTGACGAGCTCCTGGCCACCTACGAGGTGAACGAGCGTGATGTCGTTGAGCATCAGCTTACCCGCGCCGAGGGCCTCTTGCGCTTCTTCTCGTCCCCCGTCGTGCAGTCCATCCTGATGCTCATGATGATGGGCGGCCTGTATTTCGAGCTGCAATCGCCGGGCGTCGGCTTTCCCGGTATGATTGCAGCCGTCGGCGCGGCCGCCTTTTTCGGCCCGCATTACTTGCTGGGCCTGGTCGAAAGCTGGGAAATCGTGCTCTTCGTCCTGGGTGTCGTCCTGCTTCTGGTCGAGATCTTTGTAATCCCCGGCTTTGGCATCGCGGGAGTCACGGGGCTGGCCGCCGTCCTGCTGGCCCTTGGGTTTTCCCTCATCGGAAACATCGGATTCTCGTTCCCCTCCGGCCAGGCCATCAGCTCTGCCGTACTCACGCTGGCATCCAGCCTGGTCATGCTGATCATCGCCATGTTCTCCCTGGGGCGCATGCTCCCTCGATCGGAGCGGTTCAGTGAGCTGATTTTGATGCCGACCCTGTCCACTGATACCGGCCATACGAGCGCCCAGACGCATATCGAGTGGCTGGGAAAGATCGGTACGTCCATCACGGACCTGCGTCCATCTGGAACGGCAGAGATTGGCGATGAGCGGATCGATGTGGTCACCTCTGGTGAATACATCGAAAAAGGATCCTCGGTAGAAGTAGTCAGCGTGGAGGGATCCCGCGTGCGGGTCCGAAAGACCCGCACGTCGGCTTAGGCCCCGTCAACCACTTCCGATCGGGATCCACTGTACGGCGAAACTATCGTCCCCTTTTCCGTACACCATGCTCGTGCCCAGATGGGTACTTCGACCTCCAAAAAAGCGTTTGCCATGCTCATCCCCTTCGCCATGATCTTGTTGGGCGTGCTGCTTATCGTGGCAGAGGTGTATCTGATTCCCGGCTTCAACGTGATCGGTATCCTGGGGGCCTTGATCATGCTGGCCGCCGTTACCATGGCGTTCCTGGAATCAGGAGTGATCGGTGGCATTACTGCCATGGCGGGGGCCAGCCTGACTACAAGCGGTACCCTGTGGTGGATGTGGAAATCCGGAGCATGGGACCGGTTCGTATTGTCCTCAAGCCTGAAAACGGACGAGCACCTGCGTGCTCATGAGGGGGCCCGACGTGCACAATACCTGGGCACATCGGGCATTGCCGTAACCCCTCTTCGACCCACGGGCTTTGCCGAAATCGAGGGTGAACGCCTCGAAGTCGCCACGGAAGGCTCTTTCATCCCGGCAGGAAGTCGCGTCAAGATCGTTTCCATGGACGGGCGAAACTACTTTGTGCGTCTCTCCGACGAACCGGAGACACCTAGAGAGGCCTGACCCGGGGAAGTCGATGGCTAGAGCAGGATCCCTGCAATCGTCGCCGTCATCATGTTGGCAAACGTTCCCGCAAGGACCGCCCTGACACCCAATTTCGCCAGATCCGATGTCCGCTCGGGTGCAAGCGGTCCGATGCCACCTATCTGGATGGCAATGGACGAAAGATTGGCAAAGCCGCACAGGGCGAAGGTAGCCATGACCACCGTCTTGGGATCCAATGTACCCGCACCGATCGAACCGGCCAGGTTCAGATAGGCCACGAACTCATTGGCGATGATTTTGGTACCGACGAGCGACCCGAACGCCACTATGTCCTGCGACGGCACGCCGATGAGCCAGGCCAGCGGTGAGAGCGCATAACCCAGGATCTGCTCGATGGTCAGGTCCCAGCCGACCAGGCCACCGCCCCAACCGATGATGTAGTTGAGCATGGCAATCAGCGCAAGGAAGGCGAGCAGCATGGCGCCCACATTGAGGGCCAGTTTGAGGCCGTCGCCGGCGCCACTGGCAGCGGCATCGATGACATTGGCAGAAGTCTTCTCCACCTGGATGGAGACCTCGCCCTTCGTTTCGGGCTCGTCGGTCTCCGGGATGAGCATCTTGGCCAGCAGGAGCGCAGCCGGCGCGGCCATGATGCTGGCGCCCAGGAGCTGCTCGGCAAAAAGCTGCCGGCCCACGTCCAGCGAGACGCCCATGGCCTGTGCGTAGGGATCTCCCAGGATCTGGATATAAGCGGCCATCACGCCACCGGCAATCGTGGCCATGCCACCCGTCATGACGGCCATGAGCTCGGACATCGTCATGCCGTTGAGGTAGGGACGAACGACCAGTGGCGCCTCGGTCTGGCCTACGAAGATATTGGCGGTTACCGAGAGCGACTCGGCGCCCGACGTACCGAGGAAGCGGCTCATGGCCCACGCCATCCCTTGGACGACCTTCTGCATCACCCCCAGATGGTAGAGCACGGCCATCAAGGAGCCAAAGAAGATGATGGTCGGCAGGACCTGGAAGGCGAAGAAGCCGCCGAGGCTGCCTTCCGTGCCCGGCGGCAAGGCCAACGGACCAAAAATGAACTCGGCACCCGCAGTCGTGAAGTTCAGGACCAGGACAAAAAACCCGGACACCCAGGCAAAAAAGGCTTTCGGCCACCCAAGAGGCGCAAACCAGTCCCCCATGACATCGCCCTTCAAGAGGAAGATGGCCAGCACCACTTGCAGGCCAAGGGCTGACAGCACCATGCGCCAGCTGATCCGGCTGCGGTTGTTAGAAGCGGCCCAGGCCAGACCGAGGATGACGGCAAGGCCGAGAAGGCCACGAAGCAGGGAAACCAGGTCCATGATGCAGGGTAGGGTTGGGTGCCGGAAAGCGGCCGTTTCTATGGGCCGTCCGCGAATATACACGCCGCGGATCTTCAACGGCGAACGCCCATCCCTTATCTTTCGACCCCGCCTCCCGCGCCCCCGGATCTGCTTTCCTTTTTTCCGTTTTCATGGCCCAATTCACGCTGCTGCCCGACGACAACGCACCTGCCTCCTCTCCAGATGCCGCTGAGATCCTGCAAGGTCTCAACCCGGTGCAGCAGTCCGCCGTACAGGCCACCGATGGGCCTGTTCTCATCGTTGCCGGTCCCGGGTCGGGTAAGACCCGGACCCTGACTCACCGCATTGCCTATCTGCTGGCTTCGGGCAAGGCGCGCCCCTGGGAAATCCTGGCCATCACCTTTACCAATAAAGCTGCCAAGGAAATGCGCGAGCGCGTCCTTGGTCTTGTAGGCGAAGACGTGGGTCGCGGCATGGCCATCGGCACCTTCCACTCCATGTTCGCGCGGGTTCTTCGGGTGGATGGGGATCGGATCGGGTATTCCTCGGACTTCACGATCTATGACTCAGACGACAGCCAGCGTGTCATCCGGGACCTGATGAATCGATTCGGGATCGATACGCAGCAGACGCGGCCGCGCGCGGTCCAACATCTCATCTCCGGGGCCAAGAACCGTATGGTGGACCCGGGTGAGTTCCAGCGCGTGGCCGCTTCGCCGGCACAAGAGCGCGCGGCCGAACTGTACCAGCCGTACCTCGACGAACTCCGGCGCGCCAACGCCATGGACTTCGACGACCTGCTCCTCAAGCCGCTGCAGCTCTTCGACAACAACCCCGACGTCCTGGAGAAATACCAGAATCGCTGGAAGTACATCCACATCGACGAATACCAGGACACGAACAAGGCGCAGTACCTGTTGGCGCGTACCCTGGCCCGCAAGCTGGGTAATCTTTGCGTTGTGGGTGACGATGCGCAGAGCATCTACGCCTTTCGTGGCGCGGACATCACCAACATGCTCTCCTTCCAGCGCGACTACCCGAATGCCACGACCATTCGGCTGGAGCAGAACTATCGCTCGACCGAGAACATCGTGCGCCTGGCCGACTCGATCATCCGCAACAACACGAAGCAGATCGACAAGAAGCTCTGGACGGACAATGCCAAGGGCGACCCCATCATCCTGCTCGAATCCATCTCAGAGCGCGATGAGGCCCAGAAGGTGGAACGGCGCATTCGTGACGTGCAGATCAGGCTGGGCCATCTGAACAAGGACTTCGCCGTCCTGTATCGCACAAATGCACAGAGCCGCTCCCTGGAGGATGCCCTGCGCCGAGGCAGTATTCCCTACCGCGTGGTCGGCGGGGTGTCCTTCTATCAGCGCCGGGAGATCAAGGATGCTCTGGCCTACCTGCGCCTGGTGGTCAATCCAAACGATGTGGCCAGCATGCGCCGCGTCATCAACACACCCACACGCGGGATCGGTGCAAAAACCCAAGCAGAGCTTTGGTCCTTTACGGCGCGTGCTGGTGTGGGTGCTTGGGATACCCTTCAGCGCATCGAAGAAGTAGGCCTGCCGGCTCGGGCTGCGAATGCCGTGGCTGGATTCCGGGACATGATCGATAAATACCGGGAAATGGCAGCTACCGACCCGGCTGAGGACGTGGCCAAGGCCCTGATCAAGGACACCGGGATCCTGGACGAATTCAGAAAAGAAAACACTCCGGAAAACCTCGTTCGCTGGGAAAACGTGCAGGAACTCCTGAATGCCATTGCCGAGTTCTCCCGGACGTTCGAAGAACGCGAAGCCGATGTGCCCGTTGTGGACGATGCTTCGGTGACCCGTCCGGACGGCTCGCTCAGCTCGTTTCTGCAGGAAGTCTCGTTGCTGACGGATGCCGACGAAGCGGCCGATTCGGAGAATCGGGTTACGCTCATGACGCTGCACGCCTCCAAGGGTCTGGAATTCCCGATCGTCTTCCTGACGGGTATGGAGGAGAATCTCTTTCCGCTGCAGATGGCTGCGCAGGATCCGACCGAGCTGGAAGAAGAGCGTCGCCTGTTCTATGTGGGTGCTACGCGGGCCAAGCAATTGCTTTTCCTCTCGCATGCCCGCAGCCGTTTCCGTTTCGGCGAGCAGACCCCCATGGTCCGATCCCGCTTTTTGGAGGAAATCGATGCCTCGCTCGTACGCACGGAAGCCGGTCAGCCGTTCGATCCGAACAAGGACCGGTTCAAGAGTCGCGGTGCCTCCGGTGGTCCCTCCTATGACACCATGGACCCGTACTACTACCGCAAGAACCTCCGGGAGAACCAGTCCGCACCCCAAGGCCGGACGCGCGTCGTGACGCGTTCGAGTCCCAAGCCCAAGAAGGTGACTCCCCCGTCCGGACAGCGCATCGTGTACGACGAAGAGGAAAGCCAGGCCTTGGCGCCAGGCATGCAGGTCGAGCACCATATCTTTGGCGCCGGCGAAGTCGTTTCGATGGAGGGCACGGGTCAGCAAATGAAGGCGGTCGTCCACTTCGAGGAAGTCGGTCCGAAAAAGCTGATGGTTCGACTCGCGCGGCTTCGACGGATCGGGTAGGTGCTGTGTGCCGGGTCTCTGAATAAGGATCCCGAGCGCGGCCACTCCGGATATCCCGCTTCGAAGTCTCGTCCCTTGTTTTTTCGTTTTAGAGTATGGTAATACCGTAATGTACCTTCAGAGGCTTCTGCGGAGCATTACAGTATGGCAATACTGTAATGCTGAAAATCCGGACGGCACCCACCTCCCAGATCCCCAGATATTTCCACTCCCACCCATGCGCTACCTGATTGCACTCTTCGCCCTCATCACGCTTGCTGGCTGCACCAGCGACGAGCGCACGTCACTTGTCGTCTATTCCCCGCACGGCAAGGAAATGTTGACCGACGCTGAGCAGGCCTTCGAGGCGGCATATCCGGACATCAACGTGCAGTGGATCGACATGGGAGGTCAGGATGCCTACGATCGTATCCGCACCGAAAAGGCCAATCCAACCGCTAGCATCTGGTGGGGCGGCGACGGTCCGACGTTTTCGCGGGCAGCGGAAGAAGGACTTCTCGCATCCTACAGGCCGACATGGGCCGATGCCCTCCCCGAAGAAGGCCGTGGCGCCAACGATACCTGGATGGCTACGTACCTGACGCCCGAGGTGCTGCTATTCAATTCCCGCACGGTACCCGAGGATGAGCGTCCGGCGGACTGGGACGACTTGCTCGAACCGAAGTGGGCCGACCGCATCATCATCCGATATCCGCTGGCCAGCTCGACCATGCGGACCATCTGGGGGGCGCTCATCATGCGTCAGCCGACCGTCGAGGACGGATACCGTTGGCTGGCCCGGCTCGATCAGAACACCAAGACCTACGCGGCCGACCCGACTCAGCTTTATCTCAAGGTGGCCAGGGAAGAAGGCGATGTGTCTCTTTGGAACATGCCGGATACCTATATACAAGCCGACATCAATGGGTATCCGTTTGCTTTCAGCCTGCCCTCGTCGGGGACGCCTGTGCTTCACGATGGTATCGCCTTGGTCAACAACGCGCCAGCGCCCGAGGCAGCGCGACTCTTCTACGAGTTCGTGACGTCGGACTCGGCCCTTGTGGATCAGGCAACCCGTTATTACCGGATTCCGGCCAGAACAGATCTCGATTCGACAGCGCTTCCATCCTGGATGCTGGAAAGTACTATCCGGGCGATGGCACTGGACTGGGACCGATTGGCTCAGGAAGGGCCCGTCTGGATGCAGTACTGGGACGAGAACATCAAAGGGCGGGGCGCCGAGTACCTGGCCGCCAACCCCGGGTCCTGACCATCCGGAATGACCTGACCCGAATCAGCCCTCGATGACCGGGGCGACGGCCCGCACGCGGGTGGCCACGGGCAGGCTGGCTTTGACGGCGACCGTACGAACAGCGGTTGTGGGCACCTTCAGATTGGCATCGTCCTCGTCGAAGTTGAGCAGGACGTCCAACACACCGTCCATCGTGGACTCTTCCATGATCAGGGTCCGGAGCTTGCTGGCGCCGCGGAATCCCTTGAAATAGCCGCCATACATGCGGCGCATTTCAAGAACGCCTTTCTTCTCGCCCAGCCACTCGCATTTGAGCGCCAGGTGCTCGGCCACCACCTTGCAGCGCTCGGACCATGTGGGCGGCGGCGGGATCTCACCCGTTTCGCGGTAGATCTTGGCATCCCTGAAGATCCATGGATTGCCGATGGCGCCGCGACCCACCATGACCGCATCCACGCCTGTCTCCTCGAACATCGCCTCGATCTTTTCCGGCGTCGTGGCATCCCCATTGCCAATCAGAGGGATCGAGATGCCGGACTCCTCCTTGATGCGTCGGAGCCATTCCCATCGGGCTTCGCCCTTGTACATCTGTTTTCGGGTGCGGGCATGTACGGCCAGCGCCTTGACACCCGTCTCTTCCAGCATGCGGGCCACATCAAGGATCTGGATGGTTTCGTCGTTCCAGCCCAGGCGCGTTTTGACCGTGACAGGCCGCGTGGACTCCTCGATCACGGCCGCCGTAATCTCCTGCATCTTCGGAAGATTGCGCAGGATGCCGGCACCTCCGTCCTTGCAGACCACCTTCTTGACCGGACATCCGAAGTTGATGTCGATGATGTCGGGGCCGACCGCATCCACAATACGGGTGGCCTCGCGGACCTGATCCACATCGCCACCGAAGATCTGGATGGCTACTGGACGCTCCTCTTCATAGATATCCAGCTTTTGATGCGAATCGTCCGCGCCATAGGTGAGTCCGCCGGAGGAGATGAACTCTGTGTATAGCATATCTGCCCCAAGCCGTTTGCACATCAGGCGAAACGGCGGGTCGGACACATCTTCCATGGGCGCCAGGAAGATGGGTCGATCACCAAAATTGATTCCGGCTATCTGCATACCGGGCAGGGCGAAGCGTGCTCAACGTGACGGATGATGCGTCCCCTCGGACGCAGAGGGCTGAAACAGGGGCTCACAGGGGCGGTTCCATTGCCCGGCGCTGCCTCACGTTACGATTTGACCAAGACCACAGAAACACCTGTGATACAGTCGGTGCAGACGCTATTCTACTGCAGCCGTCTACCAACCCGTCATAGGATCGCCCAAGAAGAAACCATCATGATCCGTGCTCTTTCCGTTCTCCTGCTGGTCTCTGCGCTCCTGAGTGGATGCCAGGTGCAGGATGCATCTGTCGCAGAACCTGAACGCACGCTCATCCTGATCTCGATCGATGGGATGCGTTCGGACTACATCGAGTGGTTCGACACTCCCAATCTGGATCGTCTGATTGCTGAGGGTGCCCACGCCAGCGAGGGAATGATTCCCGCCTATCCAACGAAGACCTTTCCAAACCATTATTCCATCGTAACAGGGCTTCTGCCCTCGAACCACGGTATCGTGTCCAACAACATGTACGATCCGGAGATGGACAAGACATTCGCCATTTCCGACCGGGATGCCGTGGAATCAGAGGCCTGGTGGGGTGGTGGCGAGCCCATTTGGACGGCCGTCCAGAAACAGGGTGCAAACGCCGCATCCTACTTCTGGGTAGGCTCCGAAGCGCCGTTTGATGGCATACGACCCGAATACTGGTACATCTACGATGGCTCCGTTCCGGGCAATGACCGGGTGGACCAGGCCTTGGCGTGGCTGGATATGCCAGAGAGCGAACGGCCGCGCTTCATCTCCCTGTATTTCTCGGAAGTAGACGACGCGGGCCACTGGAATGGCCCGCGCGCGCAGGAAACGGCGCAAGCCGTGGCCAACGTGGACGGCTATATCGGACGCCTGCTGGACGGGCTCGAGGCACGCGGCGTGTATGACCGAGTGAATCTGATGGTCGTTTCCGATCACGGCATGTCCCAGCTCTCACCCGATCGCGTCGTGGCCCTGGACGAGTACATTGACCTGGATGACATTCGCTATTTCGACGGCTCCCCCCTGATCGGCTTGTGGCCGGAGGACGGAAAGACGCAGGAAATCTTTGAAGCGCTCGACGGTGCCCACCCCAATCTGCACGTCTGGCTGAAGGACAACCTGCCGGAACGCTTCCGCTATGCCGATAACCCGCGTATCCCCCCCATCATTGGTCACGTGGATGACGGCTGGTCGATAGCGCGTACCCGAGAATGGGCCAATGATAATCCACAGCAATTTACGGGCGGCACCCACGGGTACGATAATGAGCTTCAGTCCATGCGGGCGCTGTTCATCGGACATGGTCCCGCTTTCCAACGTGGTGTGACGATCGAGCCCTTCCTGAACGTCGAGCTCTATAATGTGATGGCGGACATCTTGGATATCGAGCCGTCCCCCAATGACGGGACGGACGGTGCGCTGGACGCCATCCTGCAATAGCTCGGATCCGTGCACTATCTCTACCAGGAACATCGCAGTTTTTTTGCGCAGGTAGCGCACCCGATCGAAGCGTTGGGTGGCGCCGAGCTCGAAGAGCTCGGCGCCACCGACGTCGACCCCGCCTACCGCGGGGTTCAGTTCAGCGCTACGCCCGAGGTCCTCAGGCGCATCGTGTATTGTGCCCGCATCCCGACGCGGGTGCTGGCTCCGCTGGCCACGTTCGACTGCCACTCCGACCGCTACCTGTACAAAAGGGCCTGCGAGGAAGTAGACTGGATGTCCCTGATCGGGGTCCAAAAGACCTTTGCCATCTTTGCCACGGTGTCGAACAGCCGGATCAGCCACTCGAAGTATGCAGCGCTCAAGCTGAAGGATGCCATCGTTGACACCATCCGGAAAGAAACCGGCAGCCGACCGTCGGTGGACCGACACGATCCGGATGTGTCCCTGAACCTGCATATCGAGAACAACCGTGCCACCATCAGCCTTGACGTTGCAGGCCGTTCTCTGCATCGCCGCGGATACCGACTGGATGCCATGGAGGCACCGCTTCAGGAAACCGTGGCCGCCTCCATCATCCGAATGGCCGAATGGAACGGCGAGAAGCCTCTGCTTGACCCGATGTGCGGGTCGGGTACCTTGCTCGCAGAAGCGTTCATGGTGGCTTCCAACATGCCCGCACAGATCCTGCAGGATGATTTCGGATTCCAGCAACTGCCCGACTACGATGCTGCCAGCTGGAAGAAGCAGCGCACTGAAATCGATGCAGGCATCACCCCCGTGGCAGAGGGCCTGATTCGTGGCTCTGACATCGATGGCGATGCCATCCAGTGTGCGCGCCAGAACCTGGATCGCCTGCCCGGATCCAGCGTGGTGCAAACCGAGCGGAAAGACTTCCGTCACTTGCCGGATTTCGAGTACGGCGTCATCGTCACCAATCCCCCATACGGCCTGCGCATCGGTAACCGGGATGCCCTTGGCGAGCTGTTCAAGAACTTTGGCGACTATCTGAAGCAGCGTTGTACGGGGTCCACCGCCTACGTTTACGTGGGCAAACCCGCGCTACTGAAAAAGGTGGGATTAAGAACCACGTGGAAAAAGGAGCTGGTGAACGGCGCCCTCGAGGGTCGACTCGGGCGGTACGATCTGTACTGACCTGAAGGCAACCTGGAGCGGGAAGCTACCGTAAGGCGACTTTCATCCGTACCAAGACCACCCCGTGACCATGCCACGCTCCATTGCTGCCTGCCTGACCCTGTTCGCTTTCGCCTTCCTGCTCCTCGTACCGGCACATGCACAGGAAACGCCTGCCGTGCCTGATCCTGATCCTGCCGATGTGGAATCCGTTGATGCCATCATCGCTGCCGTTTACGACGTCATTTCCGGCGAAGCCGGCGAAGAGCGCAATTGGGAGCGCTTCCTGTCCCTTTTCCACCCCGATGCACGATTGATTCCTTCCGGGTGCAATCCCCAAAACGGACAATGCGGCTTGCGCTTCATCACACCCGCCGAGTACATCGAAATGGCTGGCCCCGTACTCATGGCTGACGGTTTCTTCGAAACCGAGCGTCACCGGGTTGAAGAACGCTACGGCTCCATCGCACACGTATTCAGCACGTACGATTCATTTTACTCCGAATCTGACACGGAGCCGTTCAATGCCGGTATCAACAGCTTCCAGATCTTCAATGATGGCAACCGCTGGTGGATTCTGAACATCCACTGGATGGACCAGAATGCAGCCGGGCCCATCCCCGAGGAGTACGGCGGCTGACCTCCCTTGCCTGCTGGCGATTCCCCGAGCGACCAAGCGGCCGCTCACGATTTCTGCTTGGTATAGCACCTGTACAGTTGTACAACTGCTGTACCAAGGAAGAATCAGAACCATTGCCCGTCGTTACGACTGTTGAAGGGCGTCCAGGATTGCATCCAGCGCTTCTATGAGCACGGGTTCGCCGATGGTCAGGGGCGGTGCAATCCGCACCAGGTTGTTGGAGTGCAACGTCCACCCCAGCAGGACGCCGTTCTCCAGGCACGTTGCCACCGCGCGAGCCGTACGCTCCGCGTCGTCAAGCAACATCCCCAGCATGGCTCCCCGTCCGCGGATCTCAACGATGGCGGGGTGCTTCAGGCGCTGGCGCACCACGGATTCGATCCACTTGGCGCGCTCGGGAAGGTTCTCTTCCTGTAATACCCGAAGCGTGGCCCGGGCGGCCGCACAGGATACAGGGTGGCCTCCGAAGGTCGTTACATGGCTCAATGGCGGGTCATTGCGGAACGCAGCCATCAATTCGCGCGATGCCACGAAGGCGCCCAGCGGCATGCCCCCTGCCATGGCTTTGGCCAGGGTGATCACATCCGGTTGCACGCCGAATTGTTCGAAGGCGAAAAGCGACCCCGTTCGCCCGAAGCCTGCCTGGATCTCGTCGAAAATCAGTACGGCACCGACCTCTGTACAACGCTCGCGTAACGCTCGGTGCCAGGCATCCGAAGGCACGATGATGCCGCCTTCGCCCTGAATGGGTTCGGTGATCACACATGCTACGCGCTCGTCAATGGCCTTAAGGGCATCCACATCATCGAAGGGCAGGAAGTCGACGTCGGGCAGCAGCGGCAGGAAAGGATCCCGGTAGACATCCCGTCCGGTAACCGAAAGCGAACCGTGCGTATCGCCGTGGTACGAGTTGCGGAAACCGATCATCCGGGTGCGACCGGTGGCCTTCTTGGCTAGCTTGAGCGCGCCTTCGTTGGCCTCTGTACCTGTCATGGTGAAGTAGACGGAGTCCAATCCCTCGGGCAATGCCGCCGTCAACTCGGCCGCATAGTCTGCCTGGTTCCGCTGTACGAATTCGCCATAGACCATGACGTGCAGGTGCCGGTCAATCTGTTCGCGGATGGCAGAAATCACGGCCGGGTGGCGATGGCCTACGGAGGAAACCGCAATCCCGGAAATCATGTCGATAACGCGCGATCCGTCTTCCAGGTACAGGAAAGGACCTTGCGCTCGGTCCACAGCCAAACCGATCGGCGCATCGCTGGTCCATGCCAGCGACTCATTGAATCCGCTATGTGTGTTGTCTGGGATCATTTTCACCGTTTCGTAACGGCATTCGCCAATGCGCGTCCTATATTGGCAGTTCCTGAGAGCTCGTGTGGCGCTTCAGGAAACCTACGACATGACCCGCACTTTCCTTCATATCGCCGCTGTTTCGATGACCGCCCATCACGGTCATGTGCATCACGGTTTTCGTTCTTCGAGCGATCAGGAATAGTCTGCGATTACCCCCAGTGCAGAGGCATTCCGGTCGCGCCGGGATGCCTTTTTTTGTTTGAACCTCTTTCAGCCTACCAGTCCCATGAGTCAGCGTCTTCGCTTAGCCATCCAGAGTTCCGGTCGTCTCTCCGACGACACGACCGACCTTCTCAAGGCCTGCGGTATCCGGATTTCGAGGCCGGACCGCAAACTTCGGATGGTATCGGAGCATTTCGACATCGAAATCCTCTTTGTCCGGGACGATGATATTCCGGGCTATGTAGCCGATGGCGTCGCTGATGCCGGCGTGGTCGGCGAAAACGTGGTGCTTGAAAAGAACCCGGACGTGCGCCAGCTCGATCGACTGGGATTTGCGGCGTGTCGCCTGTCCATTGCCCTGCCCAAGACGGATACCTACAACAGCCTGGAGGACCTGAATGGCAAGCACATTGCCACCTCGTACCCTGGCCTGCTGGGACGGTACTTCGAAAAGAACGGCATTAAGGCCTCCATCCACGAGATTTCCGGATCGGTAGAAATTGCACCGGGCATCGGCTTGGCCGATGGCATCTGCGACATCGTAAGCTCTGGCAGCACGCTCATTTCGAACGGACTGAAAGAAGTGGAGGTCATCCTGCGCTCCGAAGCCGTGCTGATCGCCTCCCCCGAGCTGAGCGAGGAGAAGCAGGCCATCCTCGACACGCTGCAGTTCCGCATCCAGTCGGTGCTCAAGGCCAAGAAGCACCGCTATATCCTGATGAATGTCCCGAATGAGTCCATCGAGCGGGTCAAGGACATCCTTCCCGGCATGCGTGCGCCGACCGTCATGCCGCTGGCCCAAGAAGGATGGAGTTCGGTCCACAGCGTCATTCCGGACCGCGCCTTCTGGGATGTGATCGACAACCTGAAAGAGGCCGGCGCCGAAGGCATGCTGGTGGTTCCCATCGAAAAAATGGTGCTGTGATCATGAAGGTTTTCAACGACACGGCGGGCGTACCCATCCAGGACATGGTCGGCCGCCCGGCGCTCACGGCAACGGATATTTCGGGTGATGTCCGGACCATTCTGGACACGGTCCGCGCCGACGGTGACGAGGCGCTCAGACGCTATACCGAGCAATTCGATGGGGTGAAGCTGGATGATCTTGCCGTACCCACGGCCGGTGCAGCCATTCCGGACGATCTGCAGGAAGCTATCGTTGTGGCCAGCCGCAATATCCGGACCTTCCACGCGGCCCAGAAAGAGCCCGTACGTGTGGTTGAAACGACCCCGGGCGTGCGATGCTGGCGCAAGTCCGTCCCGATCGAACGGGTGGGGCTGTACATCCCGGGCGGTACGGCACCGCTGTTTTCTTCCGTGTTGATGCTGGCC
>JAFMNH010000158.1 GCA_017859335.1 Rhodothermales bacterium
TCCATGGCGCGGGAGGTATCCGCGCGCGTAAGCGGTTCATGCTCGGCCAGTTTGGTCAGGATGCCTTTCATGGGATCAGGTCGTGGTTCGAGATGCACTTTTGGCCGATGCCACGCTGTCCATCCAGTTGGCAATCATCCTCGGTCCTTCCTCGGTCAACAGGCTCTCAGGATGGAACTGGATTCCCTCAACGAGCCCGTCCTCGTGGCGAAGCCCCATGATGGTTCCATCTTCACTGCGGGCGCTCACGTGCAGGCACGTCGGCAGGGAGTCCGGGTCGACGACGAGTGAATGGTACCGCGTGGCGGTGCACGGATCGCTTACATCCTTGAAGACTCCTGCGCCATCGTGATGGACCTGACTGGTTTTACCATGCATCAGTCTGGGCGCATAGGTGACCGTGCCGCCAAATACTTCTCCGATGGCTTGATGGCCGAGACACACGCCCAGGATGGGGATGACCCCGCTGAAGGTGCGAATGACATCGCACGTGATGCCGGCGTCCGCCGGACGTCCCGGTCCTGGAGAAATCAGGATGCCGTCGGGGCGGGCTGCCCGTATGTCCTCAATGCTCCACTCATCATTTCTGACAACACGTACCTCATCCGCGCCCCGCGCCACGAGATGGACCAGGTTCCACGTAAAGCTGTCGTAATTGTCGATAATGAGGATCATGGTCGAGGTATCCGGCAATCGGCTGTCGGGAGGCAGGAAGTAATGCAGTGGCGCTCAGTAGGTCGTGATGAGGCCCACGGCGTCACGGACCTGCGTCATCCATTTTTCAGCCTGTTCGCGCCCCTTGCGGCCTCCTTCCCGAAGGACCTCTTCTACATACGCGGGGTGTTCAGCCAGTTCCTTCCGTTTTTCGCGGGCCTCGGCAAAATGCTCTGTGATCAAGCCCAGGAGTTCTTTTTTTGCGTGGCCGTATCCGTAGCCACCAGCGCGATAGGCGCCGGCTACTTCTTCACGCTTGGCCTCATCCGCAAAGAGGCGAATCAGGGCGAATACGTTGCAGGTATCCGGGTCCTTGGGCTCCTCGAGGGGCGTAGAGTCCGTGACGATGCTCATCACCTTTTTCTTCAGGGCCTTGCCTTCATCGAAGATCCCGATGGTGTTGCCATAGCTTTTGGACATCTTGCGGCCATCCACACCGGGAACCACGGCCACTTCCTCCAGGATGTAGGGCTCCGGTACGGGCAGGATAGGCGTGCCCTTGCCGAACCGATCGTTGAATCGGATGGCCAGATCCCGGCATATCTCAAGATTCTGCTTCTGGTCGGCTCCAACGGGCACCTGTGTACCGCCGTAGATAAGGATGTCGGCTGCCTGCAGGATGGGATAGTTGAAAAGGCCCGCGTTGGCCGAGAGGCCCTGTGCCACCTTGTCCTTGTACGACACCCCTTTTTCCAGCTGGGATACCGGGGTCATCGTATAGAAAATCCACGCCAACTCATTTACCTGGGGCACGTCCGATTGCAGGAACAGGTTGGATTTCTCCGGATCGAATCCGAGCGCCAGATAATCGAGAGCAACATCGTGGGAGTACCTGCGAAGCGCCTCTGCATCGTGCAGGGTAGTCAGCGCATGGTAGTTGACGATGAAGAAATAGGATTCGTGCGCTTCATGCAGCGCGATGTGCTGCCGGATGGCACCGAAGTAGTTGCCCAAATGCAACGTTCCGGACGGCTGGATGCCGGAAACAACGATCGGCGAGAAGGATGCGTTGGGATCGGTGGGGGAGTCGCTCATCAATCCTGGTGTTGATCAAATGCCGCGGACCGCATTCATCCGGGTTTTTTGATTGGTTTCCACATTCAGGAGGATGGCACGTGTACGCATCTGGTGCTCAATGCCCGACTGGACTTCGAGAGCCTGTTCGAGTTCGCGCTCTTTGGCCTCGATGGCCTGAGACAGACCGTTGCCAAGTCGGAAATCATCCGTATCCAGATCGACCCCCGAATAGGCCACGCCACCACAGGAAAAGATGATCTCACACATCTTGCCGATGTCCATCCGAAGCGTTCGAAGGGAGGCATCGATGTGCTGGCCGAGATCTGCGCTTTCACTGTCATCCTTGGCAGCCAAATAGAGGTGCATGAGCTCGGTCATGGTCTGGATCATCGGGTTGATCCGATCGATGGTTTCCGCCCGATCGATGGTACGACCGGCCCACCCTTTCTGAAGAATCAGTTCCTTGATGCCCATGGCTATCCGTCGGCCTTGTGCCGGGAATTGGTATGAATCAGTGGAAGACGGTCGGAAGATACCATCGAATCCGTGTCTTGCGCTTGAACATTGGGTTTAAAAGAACCCGGGAAAGGAGACCTTTCGCAGGTCGGGGAGGATCGAACCCGGAGTGGAACCGAATGCATCGTTGCCCTCATGGTCAAACTGCAGACACATCGTTACAAGAGGTCAGATGCGGCCACATTCATGGCGGTTCGGAGGGCACGAGCCTTGTTCAGCGTTTCCTCGAACTCGCTCTCTGGCACGCTGTCCGCCACGATACCCGCGCCTGCCTGCAGATACACCGTATCGTCTGTGACAACCATTGTGCGAATGGTTATGCACGTGTCCAGATTGCCCCGGAAATCCAGATACCCAACCGCACCTGCGTACGGGCCGCGCCGCGAGCTTTCGAGTTCGTCAATGATTTCCATGGCTCGCACTTTAGGGGCCCCCGAGACAGTCCCGGCAGGGAAGCAGGCCCGCAGCGCATCGATGGCGTGCTGCCCTTCCCTGAGCTGCGAGGCCACAGAGGATACAATGTGCATGACGTGCGAATAGCGCTCGATGTAGGCATACCGTTCTACCTCGACGGAGCCCCAGGCGCTGACCCGGCCCAGATCATTGCGACCCAGATCGACCAGCATCAAGTGCTCGGCCCGCTCTTTCCTATCGGCCAACAGATCTTCTGCCAGCGTACCGTCTTCGAGCTCCGTGCTGCCACGGGGACGGGTACCGGCAATGGGCAACAACTCTGCTCGTCCTTCTTCAACCCGGACCAGGACTTCCGGGGAACTTCCGACCAATCTGAAATCTCCGAAATCAAGGTAGAACAGGTAGGGCGAAGGGTTGACCTGCCGCAGTGCCCGGTAAAGATTGAAGGGATCCCCCTCGTAGGAAGAGCTGAACCGTTGGCTGAGCACCACCTGGAAGATGTCGCCCTCGTGGATGTAGTGCTTGGCCTTCTCGACAGCCGCTTCAAAGTCCTCACGGGATACATTCGGCGTTACGTCGCCACCGAGCCGGACCGGTCCTGTTTTTGGTCGGAGGCCCCCAGAAGCGTCTCCCGCGAAGAGCGACTCCAGATCGTCCAGGTCGGAGGAAGCCTCTGCCCATGCCCGATTAAGATCGGTATCCGGGTCCACGAAAAGACTGCGTATCAGCACCAGTTGATGCTTCACATGGTCAAAAGCGCAGATGGTATCATAGAAGGCCCACAGCGCGTCGGGCAGGGCCATGTCAG
>JAFMNH010000159.1 GCA_017859335.1 Rhodothermales bacterium
AAGTGGTTCAATCCGGCGCCGATGAACAGCAGGCCCAAGGCATACAGCGAAATCTGTTGTCCAGTCGTCATGACGCGCTCCATATATCCAGCAAGCTATACCAAACAAAAAAGCCCCGATTCGTAGTGAACCGGGGCTTTCCTGATGTGATCCCGCCAGGGCTCGAACCTGGGACCCTCTGATTAAAAGTCAGATGCTCTGCCAGCTGAGCTACGGGATCTGGCATCCTATGCGTGTCGGCATAGATCAGAAAATTACGACATCCTCTCGAAGGGAGCCAACCGGGCCCGGTTGAAGGTTCGGTGAGAAACCCCTGAGCGACGGGGGCCATCTACCAAAGGGAGCGCATGGGGTAGCGCATCAGCAGCCGCCCCTGCATGAGCGAGGGCGCAAAGTTGATGAAGCCGTTGACCAGGTAGATCTCGGCCGGTGTGCAGTCCACGATGAGTTTGGCTTCCAGATCGCCCTTGCGGGCATCTTCGGTAAAGATGGCTGCCACCAGCCCATTGTCCGCCGTGCCCTTGAAGACGTCCATTTCGGCGCCATCAACGGTAAGGGTACCGTTTACGTATCCGTAGTCGATGGGGTAGACGATCTCGGGATGGTCGGGGTGAGGCGCTCCCGCAGGGCGCTCGATGGTTATCCCCTTCAGGCTGATCAAACCCTCCCACTGTTTCCAGTCCACGAACCCGTAGACGCCACCCGGATTGGCGTCGTCGGCTGGGCCGGCAGTCAAACACCCGAATGGATCAGTCGGCATCGTCTTCTTTCGTGATCAGCTGGATATGGAGATCACGCAGCTGATGGGCGTCCACCACATCCGGACTCTGCACCATGGGCTCCTGTGCGCTCTGCGTCTTCGGGAAGACGATGACGTCGCGTAGGGAAGAGGCGCCCGTCAGCAGCATCACGATGCGGTCCAGACCAAAGGCAATACCACCGTGTGGCGGCGCGCCATAGCGGAAAGCATCCAGCAGGAAGCCGAAGCGCATCTGGGCTTCTTCCTCATCGATGCCCAGGGCATCGAACATCTGCCGCTGCACCTCAGAGTTATGGATACGGATGGATCCGCCGCCGATTTCCGAGCCATTGAGCACGACGTCGTAGGCCTGTGCGCGAACAGCACCGGGATCGGTGCCCAGTTTATCCATGTCCTCGGCCTGCGGGGACGTGAACGGGTGGTGCATGGCAAAGAAGCGCCCTTCGTCCTCATCGTACTCGAGCAGCGGGAAGTCGGTCACCCACAGGAATTTCCAGGGGCCGTCGGCGCTCTCTTCGACCAGGCCTTCTTCGCGGGCCATGTGGAGACGCAAGTCGCCCATCTGCATGAATACCTTCGGTGCGGCGCCGGCCATGACAAGCACCATATCGCCTTGTTCAGCGCCTGTTTGTTCGATGGCTTTCTGGACGAACTCCGTAGGCAGGACCTCGGCCTTGACGCTTGACTGCAGCTCGGAGCCGTCCGAAGGCAACCGGAAATGGATCAGGCCGCCACCGCCCAGTTTCTTGCGGACAATATCCTTGTCCAACTTGTCGAGCTTGCCGCGGCCTGTATCGCCACCGCCCTTGACCACAAAGCCAACCACAGCTCCGCCCTCGTCAATGACGGAATCGAACACGCGGAAGCCACAGCCCTTGAAGGCCGGGTTCAGATCGTGCAATTCCATGCCGAAGCGCAGGTCCGGCTTGTCCGAACCGTACGTCCGGATGGCGGCGTCGTAGGTCATGCGCGGGAAGGGCAGCTCCAGGTCCACGCCTTTGACATCCTTCCAGATCTGGGCCAGCATGCCTTCGGCCGTTTCGAAGACCAGATCTTCGGTGGCGAACGTCATTTCGACGTCGATCTGGGTGAACTCGGGCTGGCGGTCAGCGCGCAGGTCCTCATCGCGGAAGCACTTCACAATCTGGAAGTAGCGGTCCATACCCGCCACCATCAGGATCTGCTTGTAGGTCTGCGGACTCTGGGGAAGGGCGAAGAATTTGCCGGCGTGTACGCGCGACGGGACCAGGTAGTCGCGGGCACCCTCGGGGGTGGATTTCATGAGGACCGGCGTTTCGACCTCGACGAAGTCTTCGCCATCATAGAAACGACGCACCGCCTGGTAGACCCGGTGGCGCAAGAGGACGTTGTTCTTCAGCTCCTGACGGCGCAGATCCAGATACCGGTACTTCAGGCGAAGGTCCTCGGAGGCCGTGGTTTCGCGGCTCTCGGCAGCCGACACCATGAAGGGCAGCGGCTCGGAGGTGTTCAGGAGGATCAGGTCATCGGCCATGACCTCGATGGCTGCGGTCGGCATGCCTGCGTGCTTGGCCGCTACTTCGCGTTCACGAACCGTTCCCTTGACCGACAGGACGAACTCGAACCGCAGGGACTCAGCCATTTTGGCCGTCTCGGCATTGTGTTCGGGATTGAAAACGATCTGGGTGATGCCGTAGCGGTCCCGTAGATCGACAAAAATCAGTCCTCCCAGGTCGCGGCGCGAGTCGACCCATCCCTTCAGAACGACAGTTTGACCGACATGCTCGGCACGAAGGGCGCCACACGTGTGGGTGCGGCGGCCGTGGGAATCTACCTTGAACTGGGAAACGGACATGATGGCTGTGCTGTAGGGCGGGGGCGACGGGCGCTTTTGCGCCGGTGTACGAAGTGCCAAGATAGGAGCCCGCAGCGCGTGGATGGCTGAAAAAATGGTTTAGACTGGCTGGAGTCGATTCTCTATCTTGACCCCTTCTCTTCATCATCCCTGCACATGGATATGTCCCAAGCAGCCACCGCCTCTGGCGGGACGTTTTTCGGCCACCCCCGTGGACTGGCCACCCTGTTTTTCACGGAGATGTGGGAGCGCTTCAGCTATTACGGCATGCGCGCGCTCCTCATCCTGTTCATGACGGCTGCAGCCACGGGTACCAATCCCGGTATGGAGCTCGATGTCAAGACGGCCGCCGCCATTTATGGCTTGTATACCTTTTTCGTGTACTTGCTGTCGCTTCCGGGCGGATGGGTTGCCGACCAGATCTGGGGCCAGCAGAAAGCCGTGTTCGTGGGGGGCGTGATCATCGCGTCGGGCCATTTCAGCATGGCCGTTCCGATGACCGAGACGTTCTTTCTGGGCTTGATCCTGATCGTGATCGGGACGGGACTGCTCAAGCCGAATGTGTCCACCATTGTCGGGGAACTGTATCCTGAAGGCGGAGCGGCCCGCGACGCCGGTTTTTCGGTCTACTACATGGGCATCAACCTGGGCGCTTTCCTGGGGCCGCTTCTGTGCGGGTATTTCGGCGAGCAGATCAACTGGCACTACGGTTTTTCCCTGGCCGGCTTCGGCATGATCCTGGGGCTGATCCAGTACCGCATGGGTACCAAACATCTAGGCAGTGCCGGCACGTTCCGTACCGAAGACTCGGCAGACGTCATTGCCGCCAAGGCC
>JAFMNH010000062.1 GCA_017859335.1 Rhodothermales bacterium
TGGGGCTTGTTACGCTGGAAAGTTTCCTTTGCCATGTTGGAATACCTATTGGATTCTTACCTGATAAGGTGTTCGTTTGAAAATGGGGATCAGCCCTCGTCAGACGTACCCGTGGCAGCCGCGATAACCTCGTCGGCGACACTCTTCGGTACTTCAGCGAAGTGATCGAATTGCATGGTGTAGATGGCACGTCCCTGCGTGATTGAACGCATGTCGGTGGAGTATCCGAACATGTTCGACAGCGGGACGAACGCCTTGATGACCTGCGCGTCTGCGCGCGGCGTCATGGACTCGATACGGCCACGGCGGCTGTTCAGGTCACCGATGACTTCACCCATGTACTCTTCCGGGGTTACGACCTCAACGGACATGATGGGCTCCATCAGGGCCGGATTGGCAGCACGGGCGGCCTCGCGGAACGCCATGCGGCCGGCGATTTCAAAGGAGAGCTGGTCGGAGTCCACGTTGTGGTACTTCCCGTCGTAGAGACGCGCCTTGATTCCTTCAATCGGATACCCGGCGAGTGGTCCCTGCAACATGGAATCCTTGATCCCTTTCTCAACCGAGGGAATGAATTCGCGCGGGATCGATCCACCTTTGATGTCGTCGATGAACTCCAGGCCTTCTTCCCCCCCTTCGGACGGACCAATCTCGACCCAGACCTCGGCGAACTGACCACGACCACCCGACTGCTTCTTGTGGGTGTAACGTTTGTCGACCGTCTTGCTGATGGATTCGCGGTAGGACACCTGCGGCTTACCAACGTTGGCTTCCACCTTGAACTCCCGCTTGAGGCGGTCCACGATGATCTCGAGGTGCAACTCGCCCATCCCGGCAATGATCGTCTGACCCGTTTCGTGGTCTACGTTGACCTTGAAGGTCGGATCTTCCTCGGCCAGCTTCTGCAGACCCTGGCCCAGCTTGTCGGAGTCAGCCTTCGTCTTGGGCTCGATAGCAATACGGATAACAGGCTCCGGAAACTCCATCTGCTCCAGGATGACCGGATGATCCGGGTCGCAGAACGTGTCTCCCGTGTGGACCTGCTTGACACCGACGCCAGCGGCAATGTCCCCAGCGCGAACGCTGTCCACATCCTCGCGCGTATCGGCGTGCATGAACAGGATGCGACCAATGCGCTCCTTCTTGCCCGATGTGGCGTTCAGGATGGAGCTCCCTTTCTCGAGCGTTCCGGAATAGACGCGGAAGAAGGTCAGCTTACCTACATAGGGGTCGGTCATGACCTTGAAGGCAATGGCGCTGAACGGTCCGTTGGGGTCCGATGGACGCGAAATCTCTTCGTCGGTCCGCGGGTGGACTCCCTTGATGGCCGGCACATCGGTCGGTGCAGGAAGGTAGTCGATCACACCATCCAGAAGACGCTGTACGCCTTTATTCTTGAAGGCCGATCCACAGAATACCGGCGTGATGGCCAGCTCAAGCGTAGCCTGACGCACCACCTTCTTCAGCTCATCGGCGCTGATCGTCTCGCCCTCGAGGTACTTCATCAGAAGCTCGTCGTCCTGCTCGGCTACCTGCTCAAGCAGGTTGATCCGCCAGTGGCGGGCATCATTCTCCAGATCGTGGGGAATATCGATCTCGTCCCACGTCATGCCCTGCGTCTCATCGTTCCAGATGATGGCTTTGTTGGAGATCAGGTCAACCACACCCTTGAACATCTCCCCCTCACCGATGGGGATCTGAACAGGCACGGCGTTAGCCTTGAGGCGGTCTTTCATGGCCTGAACAGCAGCCTCGAAGTTGGCCCCCGTCCGGTCCATCTTGTTGACGAATGCAATGCGGGGTACGCCATACTTCGTTGCCTGACGCCACACCGTTTCGGACTGCGGCTCTACACCGCCCACGGCGCAGAAAAGGGCCACGGCGCCATCGAGAACGCGAAGCGAACGCTCCACCTCGACGGTAAAGTCCACGTGGCCGGGCGTGTCGATGATGTTGATGCGGTGATCGGCCCATTCACACGTGGTCGCAGCAGAGGTAATCGTGATACCACGCTCCTTCTCCTGCTCCATCCAGTCCATGGTGGCGCCACCTTCGTGCACCTCACCCATGCGGTGCAGTTTACCCGTGTAGTACAGGATACGCTCCGTCGTCGTCGTCTTACCGGCATCAATGTGCGCCATGATGCCGATGTTGCGCGTACGTTCAAGGGAAAAAACTTTGGACATTGCTGTTCGCTGTCAGTTGTGCCGATGATCCGGCTGAGAGTGTCTAGAAGCGGAAGTGGGCAAACGCCTTGTTGGCTTCTGCCATGCGGTGGGTGTCGTCTTTCTTCTTGATGGCACCCCCTTCGCCTTTGGCAGCTGCCATGAGCTCGCTGGCCAGTCGGTTAGCCATGCTCTTGTCGTTGCGAACCGTGGCATACTGGATCAACCAGCGGAAGGCAAGCGCGGTGCGGCGCTCCGGGCGCACTTCGATAGGCACCTGGTAGGTGGCTCCACCAACACGGCGGCTGCGCACCTCGACGAGCGGCGCCACGTTGTTGACTGCCTGGCGAAAGATCTCGATACCCTCTTCCTCAGTCCGTTCGGCAATCACGTCGAAGGCATTGTAGACCAGTTTCCGGGCTACGTTCTTCTTGCCGCTCTTCATCACGGCGTTCACGAATTTGGAGACCAGCACATCCTTGTAGATGGGGTCTTCGATAGCGTGACGCTTTTCTGCTGTTTTTCTACGCATTTTATTGGCGCTTCAATTTCAGGCGCTTCTCTCGGAAGCAGTGCCTTGTCTGGAAAACAGGCCGGACAGCCCGGTTGCGGACGGTCCGAATAGTGGGATTACCGAGCCAAATCAGCTCTTGGGACGTTTTGCCCCGTACTTCGATCGGCTCTGACGACGGTCCGCGACACCCGACGTGTCGAGTGCACCACGTACGATGTGGTACTTCACACCGGGCAGGTCCTTGACACGACCACCGCGCACGAGCACGATGGAGTGCTCCTGCAGGTTGTGCCCTTCGCCAGGGATGTATGCGATGACCTCGATGCCGTTGGTCAACCTGACCTTGGCCACCTTGCGGAGTGCCGAGTTCGGTTTCTTTGGCGTGGTCGTGTAAACACGGGTGCAGACTCCGCGACGCTGCGGAGAGGCGTTCAGTGCGCGGGACTTGGTCTGCTTGACCTGTGGCTTTCGTCCTTTGCGAACCAATTGCTGGATCGTTGGCACGTGGATTACCGTCTGTTTTCGATCATTTTCGATGGCAAACGGAAAACGTCTTTTCAGGCCGCTTTCCGAATTGTTTCAGCCTCGCAATATAAGGCGCTTCGGGACATGCACACCATCCTTTCTGTGAAGATGCGTTGAGATGGGTGCTTTCCGGATCGAAAATCGACTATCCATGCCCTGCAAGCCGCCTTGCAGAGAATATCGATATATACCTATATATCAATGAAAGACCAGATAGAACGCAACTACTGGGCGTCCTTGTCCTCTGGCCCGGGCTCCGCTGCGCTGCCTGCCGACGGCGCTTCCCCTTCGGTAGCTGCGGCGACCTCCGGGGTTTCTTCTCCATTCGAGGTTGATGCTGCCGGCGCATCAGCCTCCGCTTCCTCTGTCGCTGCATGCGCTGGATCGAAGTCCACGTATTCGCCGTGAGGCCGCTCTCCCAGGAGTTCCACCAAGTCCTTTGGCCCAAGGA
This sequence comes from Rhodothermales bacterium, assembly GCA_017859335.1. Lineage (GTDB taxonomy): Bacteria > Bacteroidota > Rhodothermia > Rhodothermales > UBA10348 > JAAZVD01. Next base: position 3,656 of record JAFMNH010000062.1, read on the forward strand.
CCTCCTTCTTGAGAAGGGCCTGCGCCATGGCCTCCAGTTTATCGGCATGAGCTTCCAGGACGTCACGTGCTGCAGCACGCACCTCATCAATGATGCTCTTGACCTCGACGTCGATCATGCGGGCCGTTTCGTCCGAATACGGTTTATCGAACACCGGACCTTGGTCTCCCCTGCCTGAGATATTGAAGGAGATGTACCCGATACGCTCGCTCATACCGTAGTCGACCACCATGGCATAGGCCATGGCCGTGATGCGTTCGAGGTCATTCTGGGCGCCTGTTGAAATGCGTCCGAAAATGATTTCCTCGGCAACACGACCGCCCATGGCCATGATCATGCGATCGATCAGGGCTTCCCTGGTGTAGAGATATCGCTCCTCTGGTAGATACTGGGCATACCCCAGAGCAGCCAAACCACGCGGAATGATGGATACCTTGACCACCGGATCGGTGTACTTGAGGAACCATCCAGTAATGGCGTGCCCTGCCTCGTGGTAGGCCACGATCTTCTTTTCGTCAGGCGAAATGAGCTTGTTCTTTTTCTCCAGACCCGCAATGACCCGGTCAATGGCCCGCTCGAAATCATCCATCTCGATGGCGTCCTTGTTCAGGCGAGCTGCCAGAAGCGCGGCCTCGTTGCACACATTGGCAATCTCTGCCCCGGCGAAACCGGGCGTCTGACTGGCCAGGACCTCTTCGTTGACCCCGTCGGCCAGAATGAGGCTGCGCGTGTGGACCTTGAATATCTGGGCCCGCTCGCGCCGGTCCGGTTTGTCGATGAGGATCTGCCGGTCGAAGCGTCCGGGGCGCATGAGCGCCGAATCCAACACATCGGGACGGTTCGTGGCCGCCATGATGATGACCCCGGTATCCGTATTGAAGCCGTCCATTTCGACCAGAAGCTGGTTGAGCGTGTTTTCCCGCTCATCGTTGGCTCCCATCATCATGCCTTTGCCGCGAGAGCGGCCGATGGCATCAATCTCGTCAATGAAAATGATGCATGGCGCCTTTTCCTTAGCTTGCCGGAACAGGTCGCGCACGCGTGCCGCTCCCACGCCAACGAACATCTCCACAAAGTCAGAACCGGAGAGCGAGAAGAAAGGCGTACCCGCCTCGCCTGCCACGGCCTTGGCCAGCAGCGTTTTTCCAGTACCCGGTGGGCCAACCAGGAGCACTCCTTTAGGCAGCTTGCCCCCCAACCGGGTGAACCGTTTCGGGTTCTTGAGGAACTCCACTACCTCAACGACCTCTTCCTTGGCTTCCTCCAGACCAGCCACATCCTTGAAGGTAAGTTTCTGGTCCCCCATGGCATCGAAAAGCACGGCCTTGTTCTTGCCGATGTTCAGCACCTGGGACCCGGGGTTCATGCGGCGAATCAGGAACACCCACAGGGCAATGATGATGGCCAGCGGGAAAATCCACGTCAGCAGGCCGCCGAACCAATTTTCTTCCTGGCGCGCATCAAATCCGACTTCCGTCCCACCTGCCTCTTCTTGAGCCAGGTTGTAGTCGATCAGGAACTGAACCAGCTCATGATCTGCCGGCTTCGTGGAAACGAAGGCCCGGGCGGCATCCGGATTGGGACCCGTCAGGATATTGGGCTGAACCGGTCTGACCTCGACCCGACCTTCCTGGAGGGCCTGCTCGGTGTAAAGCCCCTCCACCCGAACGTTGTTGACCAGCACGACCTCCTCGATCCAACCCGCTTCTACTTGATCCAGGAACGTGGAATAATCCACCTTCTGGGGCTCGATATTCCCCATCCGGATGAAGATGTGGACCAACAACGCCATAAAGGCCAGCAGATAGACCCACAGCATGAACTTCGGCCTCCGATCCGGTAGTCGGGGACCTGAGCCGTCGGAGCGGCGGTTCAACTTCAGCTTTTCGTTGTCGTTCTGAGACATGAACAGGTATGGAGCTCCGGTTCGGACATCTCGGGACCGGAAAAGTTAACAGGAAGCCTTTCAAGGCTGGATTCCACAAGGGATCGACGGTACCTGAACGGGTCGTTTTGGTTCCGTTCGGCGCATCTCCCTCTGGATGCCGTCACGGCGCTGCACGTAGCGACGGCGATTCCTTCTGTGGCACGCACCGCCATCGTATGGGCTGCTTACGTTACTCTGCCGGCAAGAGGTGCAGTATGTTACGCGTTTCCGGCAAGATTGCAGAAAATTCGGTTTCTGCCGCATCCCGTTCTCCCCTGGAGAAGAAAAGGCCCCACCCCACAAGATACTCCAGCGGCTCCCCGACCGCGTTGGTCAAAATGAACACGTCATAACCGGATTCGGCCAGCTGGACGTCAAGGACACGCTGCTGCTCCTGCGCTGAGGTGAGTGTAGGGTGCCCCCCGAAGGTGAACGTGTAGCCAACGGCCTCGGTATCAAACTGGCCGTCTGCGGTCAACGGCTTGATGTTGATTGTTGCCCGGACATTTCGTTCGTCCTCATCTTCCTCCTCGGATACCTGCGCCCGCGCTTGCCGGCTATCCTCCCTCTCCCGGAGGGCGCGAAGTGAATCCTGACGGGCGGCAGAACGGGCGACCAACGCCATGACGAGACTATCCGCCATGGCAGCCTGTGGCGTAGCAGCCGGTGGCGTTTGAACGGCGGCGTCCTGTTCCTTTGAAGGGGTGCTGCCGGTCGGGACGGGCTCGTCTGCTACTGCCACTGCTGGTAGTGCCCTATCCACCGGAGTGCCTCCGGTGGAATCCTGCATGGCCGGCTCCGATGGGGTCGGATCGAGGAGCAGCGAATCGGCCAGCGTCGAATCCACGGGTACAACTACGGGTGTGCGCCATGACTCCAGGGCATCGAGCATGGCTTGCGCCCGCAATCCGAGTACCTTTCTGGCTTCCCACGACGCCACCTTCCCTAACACATCTTCAACACCCAGCGCCGTCGGCGGAGGGGGTGTCGACGGAGGGGCAGGAACGTCTGATGTCACGGCCCGCACCCCGTTCGCAGCAGCCGCATTCGACACCGGGTCGTCCTGCTCTGCTTGAGGGGGGCTACCGTCATCCACAGGAGCACGCAGGGAGTCCGATAGCTCAGGCGACGATACACGCAGCGAATCCGACGACTGGGCCAGCGAAGCATCGACCGTACTGACCGAGTCAGCTGGTGCAGGCACGGCATATTTGTCGGGCCACAGGGAGGCAAGGACGTCCGTGGAGACAGACTGATTGAGGGGACTGAACACTTCTGCGGAATCTCCCGCTGCCGCTTCGAGGTGCCTGCTGGCAACGGCAAAAAGGGCTCGGGACGCCGGCGGGAATCCTTGCCACTGCGAGGCAACGGTCAACAGCGAGTCCAGGTCATGAGCGCCCTGTCCCGCAGGGATGCGGAGGGCTCTTTCCAGCGCCTCGAGCGCCAAGGCGCTTGAGTCTGAAACCGCCCGTTCTGCAACCTCCAATCCCAACCGGTCCTGTACGCTCGGGATGAAATCGGAGTCCGGAAAACGGCTGAGCAGGTCAGTGTATAGCCGGCGGGCCGACAGAGAATCCCCCAACGCCCGCTGTACCTCTGCCAAGGCAAACTGGGCACGGGAGGCCACCGTCTCGGTGGCATCTTCTTCGATTACGGTCCGATACCAGACGGCTGCCGAATCGGGACGAGCCATCCCCAGAAAGAGGATATTCCCCACTTCATAGCGGGCAATAGCACGCGCAGCCTTCATCTCCACCTGACCTGTACTGTCCCGTGGAACGGCTGAATCGTCGATGTCCGGCAATTCATTCTGCTCCATTTCGAGCAACAAGGCTTCTTGCTCGGCCAGGCTTTCCTCAGACACCTGAACATCAGCCGCATTCATGGCAGCCGATCGGCGCCAGTTCGGCACCAGGGGTCGATTCCCCCAGACGTTCTGGAACTGCATGCGACCTTCCTGAACCCGAATAGGATCCTCATGCTGCAGATAGCCGCTTGCCAGGCCCGTCGGGTCGTCGGCCGTCGGGATGACTTTGCCCTCGGGCAGACCCCGGTTCATATTCATGCCGGACTGACCAGCCGACTCCCGAAACGCCTGATCCCGTTGACGCTGCTGCATCAATCGGCGCTGCTCTTCCAGCTCTTCGGCCCGTTTCTTGCGCAGTTCGAGGATCCGTGCATCATACTCCTCCTGAGGCAGGGAGCCCAGGAAAAGCAGCGAGTCGTAGCGTGCCACGTCCTTGTACACGCGTGCGAACCGACTGAAACTGTCCTTCAGTCGGCTGGCGTCCTGAATGGCTTCCGGCGCCGGGGCCATCTCAGCCAGGGTTCCGGAGCGCCGCGCGTTTCGACCGCCCGAGCCGCCCCCCAACGCCGCAGCAGCGGTGTCGAAATGGGCCGCCGCCATCAGGAAATCGCGATCTACATCCCGGTACAACTCGGCCAACGCATAGTGAATCCTGCCACGGAGCTCGCCGATGGATGCACCCGGTGGAAGCGACAGGGGATCGTAGAGCAGCTCGTCAAAGGTGAGGACCGCTTCGTCGGCTTCCCCTGCCACGTACAGGATGCGGGCTCGCAGGTAGCGCAATTCCGCCGTTTTGACCAGATTCTTGTCATCCCGCTCGAGCCTGCGCACATCCCGGAGGGCACGCTCCGGGTTCAAATACAACCCATCAATGCGAACGGCCGAGTACTCGGCCGCATACTCCAGTTCGTAGGGCGCACGATACGAGGGGACGTCGGCATAGGCTGCGTACGCCCTTTCGTAATTGCCAAGCGTTTCGTGTACCTGGCCCAACAGGAAGGACGCCCTTGCGGCCAACTCCTTGTCCTTGACCGAGGCCAGCCCGGCTTCCAGGTGACCTGCTGCATCCTCCCACTGCTCCTGCCGGATGGCAAGCTCGGCCAAGAGCAGCCTGTCCTGGGCAATCCACTGGGCATCGGCGCCTTCCGTGGCCATGGCCAAGGTCAGCACCTCAAGCGCTTCGTTGTACGCGCCACTCGTCATGAGTGAACGGGCCAGCCAGAACTGCGCCTCATCGCGCAGATCCGTCTGCTGGTCCAGGATCTCACTGAATTTCTGGACGGCGCCGACGTAGTTCTCTTGGTAGAAATACGACTTGCCAATGAGCATCAGGGCATCGTCCACCCACTTGGATTCCGGGTGCTCCCGAAGAATGTCGGCGCTCTTGAGGATGGTCTGCTCGAATTCCCGGGAGGCAGACGTTCCCGTCGTCTTGACAAACAGGGGCAGATACTGCTCCCGATCCACCTTGTCTTCGAAGCGATCCAGGTTCTCGTAGCCCTTCTCGAACTGTCGCTCAGCGTTGTAGAACGTATTGTAGTAGGCCGTAAAGTTGCTATAGCGGCGGCCCACGAAGTCCGGCGTTTTGCAGCCGGAGAGCAGGACGAGGGTTGCAACAAGAGCTACCATCGTCGGGCGCCGACCCGAGTGGGCCGCCGGAGTCCTCCTGCGGGACGTACTCGGAGCTAGCAAGTGCGAACGGGAAGAACGCATGGGCGATGACTCGACAGCCAGGTGGTCCACCGCCGTCTGCATGCAGGGGCCAGTGGGGATGATGCCAATGAAAGGAGCGGTAGCGGTCGGGCTGGCTGACTATCGGATTTGCGTTCTACAAGCGGTTGACGCGGGAACGAACCGGAGGCGGATCAAGGGACCTCGCTGACATGCACCATGTTGGTGCGTCCATGGGCGGGAAGCGGCATCCCGGCGGTAATCACAATCAGCTCTCCCGAGACGACCAGACCCTCCTTTTTGAGTCGCTCATGCACCAGTTCGATGCCCCGGTCCGTGTCCGTCTGGAAAGGCAGAAAAAATCCTTTTGTTCCCCAGGAGAGCGCCAGCTGCCCCATGATCCGCCGGTCTCCCGTGAAGGCATACAGGGGTACGTGAGGGCGATGCCGCGCGATGGATCGGGCCGTAGCGCCCGAGGCCGTCAGACACGCAATGGCCTTGGCTCCCACCTTGTGTGCCAGGAAGAACGCCGTCCTAGATACGGCCTCTGTGGTCGAGGGCGCATCCAGCAGTGGCGTTGGATCGACCACGTTCTCGGCGAAGGCCTTTTCGGCCTCGGTTACAATGTTGTGCATGACTTCCACGACACGTACCGGGTGGGCGCCGATGGCTGTTTCGCCCGACAGCATGACCGCATCGCTTCCATCAAGGACGGCATTGAATACATCGCTGACCTCGGCGCGCGTAGGGCGCGCATTCTCAATCATGCTCTCGAGCATCTGGGTAGCCGTAATGACCGGCTTGGCGGACTCGAGACACTCCTGGATCAACTTCTTTTGCGCCCCGGGCACCTTCGAAAGACGCATTTCGATTCCGAGGTCACCGCGGGCTACCATCACGCCATCGGCCAGGTCCACGATTTCGTCCATGGACGCCATGGCCTCAGGTTTTTCAATCTTGGCAACCACCATGATGTGCGCATTGGCTGCCCGGAGGCGATCCACCAGTTGCTGCACGTCTGACGCGCGCCGCACGAACGAGAGGGCGATGATGTCCACCTTGTTTTCGATACCGAAGGCCAAATCCTTCAGATCCTTCGGGGTCAGGGCCGGCGTTGTGGTCTGGATATGCGGCAGATTGACGCCTTTGCGGGATCGAAGGAGGCCACCGACCCGGACCCGGGTTATGACGTCCTGCCCCTCAAACCCTTCGACCTCAAGCTCCAGGTGGCCATCATCCAGCAGGATCTCCCCTCCTATCTCGAGATCCTCAGCCAGCGTCGGGTAGTTGACAAAGACCCTCTCGGCAGTGCCCTCGGCCATCCTGTGGGGGGTGATCACCAGGCGGCTCCCCGCCGAAAGCGTGACCTGGCCACCGGCCAATTCCCCCACCCTGAGCTTCGGACCCTGAAGATCCTGCAGGATGGCAATACGTTTCCCCTCCTTCTTGCTTGCCTCCCGCACCCGCTCGATCAGCGTCTTGTGCCAGGCATGGGTACCGTGCGAAAAATTCAGCCGGGCGACATCCATCCCGGCCCGGATCAGGGCGCGTATGGTGTCCAAATCGTCGGATGCGGGCCCGAGGGTACAAACAATCTTGGTCCGTCGCTTCATGTATCGGGTGGCGGGGTCGAATAGTGGGGATCATAAAATACCAATTCCGGGAACGGGAATTGCCACCGCCCGAAAGGGTATTACACAACAACAGCCCGCATGGAGCACTACTTCCACACGGGCTGCTCAGATGTCTTCTGACACGCGAATCCTGTAGCCACACATCAATTCACCAGAGGAGACATCCGTCGGTGTTGTCGACCGATACCTGCTCTACGGACGCTCGCAGGAATCGTTACATTCCCAACGTCCCTCTCCTGCTGATTATTGTGTTCGGTATGATGGCGGCGGGCGATACGCCGGCAACGTCGCTCAGGGGGTACCGCTCTGCTGCGCAATGAAGGCCATCGCCTGCCGGTATTCCGCATTCGACGGGTGCTGTTCGATCAGGCGCTCCACGATAGGGCGCGCCTCAGCCGTTCGGCCGGTATTCATGAGGATGGACGCGAGGTTGGCCTGCGCCTGCTCCAGATCCGGGCTCAGGCTGAGCGTGGCTCGGAAATCCGCTTCGGCTGCTTCGATATCTCCGAGCACAAGATGCATGAAACCACGGTTATTCAACCCGTTCTCGAACGTTGGATTGGCCGAAACCAGCCGATCAAACACGTTGGATGCCTCCTGCAGACGGTTCGCCTGCGTCAGGGCAACGCCCAGTTTGTCCAGGAAGCGGAGATGGTCCGGTCCCTTCTCAACGGCCTGTTCATACCACCGAATGGCCCTGGCATGGTCATTTATGGCCGCATACGCCTCCCCGATCCGGTAATGCGTCCACGCATCGTCCGGCGCCTCGAACCCGGACTGCTGACTAAGCCTGCGCACGGCGGCATGATCCCCCGCCAGATGCCACAGTCGGATCCACGAGGCGGTCAAGCGCTCCTTTTCCCGGTCATCGACAGCGCCGGGGTTCTCGTCCAGCGCATCTTGGGCCTGGCCGAGATAAACCGATGCCGAATCGAGCATGCCGGGACGGTCGGTAAACTGCTCGAAATACGTCAAAAACCCATCAGCTCGCTGGCGTGGATGCGGACTCGGGTCCATGAAGGCCGCCATGCGGATGAACCGGGTCTGGTCCTCGACTTCCCGCTCGGAAAGCCGGTCAGGAACGCGGATGAAGTGGTCCGTAATGCGGATGTAGGGAATATCCGTCGAACCCGACTGCGGCATGTGGCAGGAGGCGCATGTGGCCTTGTTCGTGCCAGCAACGACCGTGGGCTCGGTGCACATCAGGGCTGATACGGTCTCCGGCTGACCGGAGTGACAGTTCTGACACGTGGCATTGACCGCTTCGCGCGTCTCCTCGATAGGCTTGTGCGGATCGTGGCACGTCAGACAGGTCATAGGCTCGGCCGCGCTGCCCTCCTGCCAGGAGTCCTTGAAACACGCCGACTGCGCCAATCGATCCGGATGGGAGGCCATGATGAAATGCGTGAGCGAATCCGGCTGCCGCGGCCAGAACACGTTCTGATGGGCAGCGAGCGGTTTGCCGGGGCGCCAGTCGAGTGGCGTGTCGCCGCCCTCAAACACCGAGGCGCCCTGCATGTGGCATCGCTGGCACACGTCCAATTCGCGCTCCGGGGAGAGTTTGCCGGGGTTCACGATGGAGTAGTCGATCTCCTTGGTGATGTCGACGATGATGCCGGCTTGCTTCTCCTGCACGTGGATGGAGCCGGGACCGTGGCACTTTTCGCAGTTGATGCCCAGAGGGACTTCCTTGAAGCGGTTCTCCGAGCCGGGCACGAACGTGGGCTGCCCGTTGTGGCACGCCATGCATTCGTCCGTTATGACCCGGCCGAATCGATAGTTGTTGCTCGTCTTCTCGAATTTCGGCGCCAGACCCCACTTGGCGTCCTGAGCATACCAGGTCACGGGAATCTGGTAGAAATACCCGTTCTCGGCATAGATATGCGAGTTGGTATGATGCCCCGACCCCACAATGAAGTCGATCTGCTCGATGCGCGAATGCGTGGTATCCCCATCCACGAGTCGATATTCCTTGACGAACAGGTCCTCGCCCACGGCATAGGGCTGGTAGTACATGTCGTCATAGGCCGAGTAGAGCGGGGTGATGTCATCCCACTCGGCGTTGGACTGCGATCGGGCCGCATGCCGCCACGACCGACCCATCTGGGAGCGGATGAAATCGTCGTACTGCGGCGCGTGGCAGGATTGGCAGGCTTCGATGCCCACGTACTCGGCCTCATCGCTCCAGCCGGCGTATTCGGGCCCGAAGCTGGCGGGCTCGGTGGATACGTTCGGCTCTCCCCCCGAGCAGCCGAGGGCCCACAGGAGTGGCAAGAGCAGGAACAGCCGTATGAATCGGGGTAGGATCACGCGCTTACGAGGGGAGCTTGTTTGGAACGCCGTCTGTACCCGCTCGGCGTACGAATTGTTCAGATCATTCATCGATTGGACGGCGCCTTACGAATCCTGGGGCGCGCCGGGATTGTCCGGCTGCCGACGTTGCGTATCAATCAGAGCCTGTCGCTCCAGCCACTGCGTCTGCCCGGGAAGGGCCGCCAGGAGCGACGTGTTTACCGCCGAGGCCTCCTCCCACCGATCGGTCTGCATGAGCAGGACGACCAACCCATCGGCGAAGTCGAAGGTATCGGAATGCCGCTCCATGCCGAGCCGGTAGCGCTCCTCGGCGGCATCCGTATCGCCTACCTGATGCCAGGAGACGGCTGCATTGTACAGGGCCTGTCGGTTCGTGGCGTCCTGGCGCCAGGCATAATCCAGCACCTCGGCCGCGGCTGGAAGCCGCGGCCGCTCTTCGCCCAGATACAATCCGAGGAGGGTAAGTGTCTCTGAAAGTGTCTCCTTCGTACCGCTTTCCTGCTGCAGGGAAACCGCACGGGCCAGCTGCTCCTCGCCCTCGGTCCGCAGCGTGCGGTAGGCTACCCATTTATCTTCTGCCTCGGACTGCGCCATGCGGTTGGCCCATCGCCCAAGCATCAAACCGAATCCCGTCGCGATGTCCGGATTGTCCGGGGCCATGCGCTGCGCCTGCTCAAAAGACTGCCTGGTCTTCTCCATGCTACCCGTGACCTCATACAACGAGGCCAGATTCAGGTGCGCTTCCGGTTGCTCGGCGACTGCCAATTGCGCCATCTCGTAGTCCGCAAGCGCGCTTTTGGCGGGTTCCTCCCCGAAGCCGCTGTATCCATGTGTCAGGGCAGCGGCCACGGCCTCTACCCGGACCCACCGCAATGAGTCGGCAAACTGGTTGTCCAGATTGGGCATGGGGCCCCTGAATGCCGGGTCAGCGATGGCCCGAAGCGCGCCGACGCGCTCAAACGGATTGCCGGACGAAAGCGCGGTCATGACCACGCGCAGCGCATCGGTGGTGGGCTCGCTTCCGAGGCGGGCAATGAGGCTACCCTTCTCGAAACGGCTGACGGTTGAGTCCACGAGGACGTCCTGGACGAGGGCCATCCGGTCGGTTGTACCCGCGCGCAGGGCGGCAATAGCCATCCCCGGGCGGCTCTCGGGACCTGCCAAGAGCTGCTCGACCCGCGAATTCTCTCCATGGCAATCGGCACACACATTGCGCGCCCCGACCTGGCGCGACGTCATGGGGTCCGGAATGCCAAAACGATGGTCACCCCGGGCATCCGTGCCCATGTAGGTCCGCTTGGGCATGTGACACGTCTCGCACGTCAGGGGCATGTAGCTGTCCTCGTGCGCGATGTGGATCGGCACCTCTTCATTCGTGCCTGCGTGGCACGAGAGACAGAGCGCATTGCCGGGGAGTCGTCGCTCTCCCGTGTGCGGGTCGTGGCAGTCGGAACAAGTTACGCCGGCCTGCGCCATACCGCTCTGCAGGAAGGACCCGTAGACATAGACCTCATCCAGGATGTCGCCGTTGTCGTAATACAGACCATCGCTGATCAATGCAGGAGCGTATTGATCGAGGAATGACTCGCCATGCACGGTGGGCTCGACAAGAGGCGTGCGGCGCGAGTGGCACGCAGCACACATGGTCATCTCATTCTCGAGGACCGTCATGTCTTCCCTGCCCTTCACGGGCTGCAAGGATTGAGAAGCGCCCGTCATGCCATAGGACGCCGCTGGATCTTCGAGGTGCTCCGAGCCGGGGCCATGGCACGCCTCGCAACCCACGGTGTGCTCAGCCCACGTCGTCTCGTAGCTGTCCGTCGCAATATCATAGCCGCGCTTCAGTCCGGTCGTGTGGCAGGCCGCGCACATGTAATTCCAGCTGAGCTGATCGGACTGCCAATCGAGCACATCGCCGGGCGGTGTGGCCTCATCGGGATAGAGCGAATACCAACGCTCCTCTTCCACGTCCCAGGCAACGGTCAGGGCCTGCAACCGGCCACGGTTTCCTGCCACGAGGACTTGCTGCAGCGGGTCATGGCCGAACGTCCATTGAACAGCCAATGTATCCGTTTCTGCCTCTTCGCCTGCACCCCTTCTTGCAATAACGGATATACCCTTGGAGCCATCTTCCTCCCCTGAATGGACGAAACGATACACATCGTCAAAATGGGTGAACGACGCACCGTCAATGTCACCCAGTACATGAGCGCTGTCAGGCAACTGCATGGCCCACTTGTGGTCCGAGGTGTTCCATGCCTGCATCTGATCGGTGTGGCATGACGCGCAGGAAGCCGAGCCGACGTAGGTGGCCGGCGCAGCGGTCCATTTTGAGCAGCCGGTAAGACACAGGAGGGCCGCGGCCGCAAAAGCGGCCGCGGCCCGTCCCCTCAGAACCTGTTCAAACCGTTCCAAGACTACAGATCCACCTGGCGCTTCTTGAGCATGAAGAGCCCCTCCCGACTGGAGGTTACCACGATGGTCCGGCTCTCGAAGTAGGGGTAGTTGCTCCACGAGCCGCCGCCAGCCGCATCGTTCGAAACGGTATCGAAAAAGGCGACTTCCGTGGGCGCCTCCGGGTCGGAGACATCCAGGATGCGAAGACCTGCCACGTAGTTGGACTGATACATCAGGTTGTCCCGGATGTAGAGGTTGTGATCCGTACTGGTCTCTGTCGAAATATGCTCGCCCACCAGAATCGGATCATCCAGATCCATGAGGTCAAAAATGAGCGTACGCGTGCCATCGACCAGCCCCTGCGGCTCATCGCCCTCATCGTTGATGTAGAAGTAGCGCATGTCCTCGGTCAGCCATCCCTGGTGCGTATAGGCAATGGCCGGGTACGTGGCCCGGGAGATGGCGAAGGGCGCTTCCTTGTCGGTCACATCGGCAATGGAGAGGGCCGTTTCATTCGATCCCAGGCAGATTTCGCGGCCTGTGTGTTCCGTATCCGGACCATTATAGATCACGCACTGGGCATCGTGCGTGTTGCCCGTG
>JAFMNH010000063.1:0-11316 GCA_017859335.1 Rhodothermales bacterium
CCGTACGCGCACGAGCTCCAAGACCGTCCGTCGACATAGAGAACATGTCACCAGGCAGGTTCGGCTTCGTGGTTTCGATGCGGAATACCGTACCCATTTCCGGCATGCGCTGGTCTTCAGGAACTGCATCCAACGTACCGTCGGAAACATCTCCTGCGTTCCAGTTCACGAGTACCGTACGACCAAAGATTTCACCGCCGAGGGTAGCGAAGTCGAACCCGCTGGCCACTTCAGCCGCGTAATCACACTCGTACCAGTAGATCCAGTCCGTAAAAGGATCGTTGGAGGCACCAGAGACCGGGTGGTCGGTAGCGTGCATGTTCCAGAGGTTATCCCCGTTCTCATCCAGAAGCAGCGGGCAGTACTGGAAATCGTCTGATGGATCGTCAGGCGTTCCGATACCGGTGTTCCAGATTTCCGGAGCCGGTACGATGGATCCATCGCCCCAGTACATGAGACCGACACCGTTTCCGGTAAAGCGGATTTCGTAATCGTACGCTCCGTATACCGGGCCGTTACGAGCCCAGCGGCTAAGGAACTGGGCGTATGGCCCTGTGCCTCCACCGGCCTGGATAAGCCACTTTCCACCATCGACCTGCTGCTGCACGCCGTTGAGGCCAGGACGACCCTGTCCAGGGAAGCCGTACCAATCTGCGGCAGCGCCGGCGGGTGAAGCCAGCGGACCGGATGCGTTGGCCGTTACCTTGAAGTCAAGGAAGCCAGGCTCCGGACCGAGTACGTTCAGCGACACACCGTCAACAGACAAAACATTGTTGCCAATCGGAACGGTATGCGTTGAAGCGTAGGCAGCGGTACCGTCAAACAGTTTGGCACCCGCACTGTTCTTGACATCATAAACCGTAACCGTAGCCGCAGCGGATTTGGCTGCTGGCGCTGGTTTCGCCAGTTCATGAGCGTCCAGCTCTCCACGCTTGTGCCCATCATCCTCTACTTCAATCGTGTAGAACTCGACTGAGTAGCTGTCTCCCGTCACTTTGTGTGGGTTGACAACGGAGGCGGATACACTACCGTTTCCGATGTTTCCTGTAGAACCTTCTGCTTCGATATCTACATCTGCACTCAGAGCCGCTGCTACAGCGTCTTCGCTGACGATGGTCTCAGAGATCTGAGGCGTTACAGAGAAACGGGTGATCGGACCAGCATACACCTTCTGACCCGAGGTGGCGTTGTAGGCGTATGCCTGAACTCCAAACTCGTAATCTTGGTAGTTAGTCAGACCATTAACTTTGTGGAAGTTCTGGACTCCACTGTCTTTACCCTCAGCCGTAACGAACGTCAGGTCAGTTCCTTCGATTACCCGGGTGATACCGTTGGGTACATCGTAGACGGCAATGAGCTTGCCTTCCTGATCCGAGCTGTTGGCGTACTGATAGACATTGTACCCTTCAAATACATAGTCATTATCCGACACGTCCGAAGACAGCAGCGGGTCAATGACATTGTAGCTGTTCAAGTAGTTGTTGTCTGTTGGGTTGTAACCCCATTCGATAAGCACCGAGCCGTTATCAACCGTGGTTGATACGCGCGGGCCTGCTGGCGGGGATGGCAACTCGAAGTCGATGTCGAAGACGGCCTGCGCAAGCGCATCGTCTGCCTTCATCTGCTGAACCGAGTCAAGGTTGTCATCACCGAAGCTGGTAACGATACCGAACACAAGGGTCTGCTCATCGGCCGGGTTGATCGTGAACGGACCGGTGGCCATTACGAAGCGACGGTCGGCAGGAGCAATGGCCGAACCCTGTCCATCGGAGTCGAATTCCGACCAGAACTCAGGAGGGTTGCCAGGAAACATGAACGAAGTCGGAATATTCGAGAATCCGAGGCCGTTACCACCCAGGGTAAAGCTCTGACCATCTTTCCAACGACCTTTCATGTAGTTGTACATGTCAGCCCCGTTACCCGGGTCACCCTGTACACCACCACCGTTGTTGTAGAACGCGAAAGCCGTCATTTTCAGGCGTTCGTTTTCTTCATCGATTTCGCCGTCCTTGTCGTCGTCAATTCCGTTGGAGTCAACGAGCGGACCCTGGAAGAAGTCGTAACCTGCGGCTGGGGGTGCTTCGCCGTAGCCTTCACCACCTTCGTCATCGTTGTCGGAGTTGTAAACAAAACCGAGACCGAGCGTGGTGTCCGAACCGACGTAGTCATCCTGGTAGTTACCAAGGTCAGGATCCGAGAACAGACCCATATAGGTGTTCTCCAGGGGTACCGATCCTTTATACATGATGCGGTACTTGTAGAACGTCGTGTTGCCAATGGCACCTGCCGTGTTGAAGGCGAATGCCGAACCGTGTACCTCTACGCCCATGGGAGGGGTATCGGTACGCGTATGCTGGTTACCACGGTCGTTCATGATCCACCACAGCATCTGGTCACCCAGGATGGCTGGGCGCTCACCAGCGCCGAGGTTAACCTTACGGTCGACGCGGCTGGCCAGAGGCTGGTCAGTCAGGTCGATCATGTCGCCATTGGCATCCAACGTAGGAGCGCCAAGGCCGGTCGGCCAGTCAGCCAGGTCAGGTGTGGCAATACCACTTCCTTCATACCCGATGACGTCTTCTTTTGAGACTTTCCAGACGCGATCGTAAACAGAACAGTCGGCAGGAGCCGTACCGTCATCGTTCAGTGGACCGGCCCAGAACTCGAAAGGCCCGTAGGTGGAGCCGGCAAGACGAAGCTGGCCATTTACCTGACCGCCCATCCAGATACCGGATGCGAAAATCGCGTTGGAGGGTCCCCCCTTCGGGATGTTGTAAACGTGGGGGCTTCCACGCCAGAAGAGGTTTCCGTTGTTGAGGATACGAGCACGCACATTGTTGATGTCCAGATAGGCTTCACCAATGGCCTGCTCACACGATCCCACACTTTGGGCCTGAGCCGCCGGAGCGCTCATCAACCCAACGGCGAGGACCGCGAGTAGTAGACTAATCTTTCTAAAGTAGTGCATAGTCATCCGTGCTTTTCGGTCTATAACAACTGCTTGAATTCTATGAAAGCGATTGGGCACTTATGGGGGGCGGGCAGGGCCCGCCCCCCTGAAAAGCCACAATCAACTCAATCAGAAGTCAAGACGAACACCGATTCGTGTCATACGGGGGATACCGAAGTTGCCCAGGACGCGGTTGCGGTGACGATAGATCGTCTCTGCAACGGGCACGCTTGAGCTGAGGAACTGCTGACCGCCAGCGGTGGCCAGGAAGCCGTCATCATCGGGAAGACCCGTGTAATCCCAGGTGCCCTGCTGGTTGACCTGGTCAAGCAGGTTCTGGACCCACAAGAAGGCAGACAACGTCGAACGCTCTCCCACGGCGAACTTGCGATCGACGCGAAGGTCGATACGGCTGCTCCAAGGCATGCGTGCCGAGTTGACACCACCTGCCGGTACCGGGGCTTTTGATTCGATCTGGCTGAATGGCTCAACCTGAGGCGTGTAGGGCTGACCCGAGCGAGCATTCATGAGAACGTTGACACCGAAGTTCTCCAGCAAGTTCATGCCGCCGAACGTAGGACCTTCACCTTCGCCGAGACGATAGTCCAGAGACACGTTGAACGTGTGGCGCTGGTCAAAATCAAGGGGCGAGATGAAGTTCGGAGGTGTCTCGTCGATCCACACGATGAGGCTCGTAGAGTTCGAGGAGGAACCTGTACCCTGAGCAAAGGACATCGTGTAGTTAACTTTGGCTGCAACGTTGTTCGTGCGACGCAGGTCAAAGTCAAGCTCGAAACCTTTAACGGTACCGAAGTCCTTGTTGCCGTAGGTGGAGTATCCCTGCGGGAATGCTTCACGCAGGTCGTCCAGCTGGATCAGGTTCTCGATCTGACGGAAGAAACCGGAGATCGTGAGTGCTGAACGCGTTGTCAGGCGCTGACGGAAACCGATTTCGTATTCGGTTGTCCGCTCGGGCTCAAGCGCGTTGTTGCTGATGCGACCCGTTGATCTCGACATACCACTTAGAGAGGTAAACGAGTTCGAAGATGGACGCTGAGCAACCGAACCGTAACGGGCAAAGAAGAGTGCCTGGTCCGTTACAGGGAACGATACACCGATACGTGGCATGATCGTTACCTGGGGCTCGTAGTCTACAAACGACTCTTCGGTGACCTTACCGCTCTTGGCAACCGGCTTGGCACCCGTCAGGAGGATGTCACCACCGGGTACTTCGTTACCACCGTCATCGTACCAGTTACCGTCACGATCACGGTAACCCTGGATGATACCGCCGTTGTAGTAAGGTACGAAGTCCGAGCCCATGTTGGCCGGATGGGTACCGCCTACGTCAGAGATACGCTCCAGCGGAAGACGGGAGTAGCGGTCGTAGAGCGTGCGCGTGTTGTTGTCGAAGACGTCAATACGAACACCAGCGTTCAGAACGATGTCACGGAATTCGATCTTATCCTGGATGTATCCACCGTAGTAGATCGGTTTGTGAGGAGCTACGTTGTAGGCCTCATCACCGCCGATGTCATTTACGTAGGCGTCCAGGCTTTCCGTATCGACTTCCTGGCCACGGAAATTGTATCCCGTGTAACCGGTTGCGCCTTCGAGCTGCTCCCACGTGAGCTGATCGAAGCTGGTAACGGCTTCATCCAGGTTCTCGTTGGAAACGCCTTCAGGACCGGGTGAATACGGATCGTCCGGGTCGTTCACGAAGCGATGCAGCGAGTAGCCGCTGATGCTGTAGCTGCGGCGGGTCTGCTGCTCGAACTCACCACCGAACTCCAGCTGGTGAAGACCAACCTGCGTGGTGGCCGTCGCCTGGAAGCGAAGCTGGGAGTTGTGGAACTCGCTGTAGCCGTTTGGTCCGTTACCACCAGCCGTGAAGATCATGCGAGCGGCTGTTTCCGACGTTGGGAAACGACCATCCTGCCAGCGGTAGCTGTAGGTTGGTGCAGGTACCGTTGCTACTTCCTGCGTGTCATCCGAAGGATCGTCAGGCGTACCATGATCGTCGGTGTAGGTTACATCGACGTTCGTGTAGGAGAGGTTCTTGTAGCCACGCGTGGTTGCGTAGGCATCCTGGCTGATGTCTCCCTGATACAATGCGCTCTGGATCGTGCAATCAAAACGCTGGTCACAGCCATCTCCCGTGCGGTCCGTGTAGTCTACCTGAAGCTGGTAGAACGTGGAGTTGGAGAGATAGTGTGTCCACGTCGTGAAGAACTGCAGGTCACGGTTGGTATTGACGTTGCTGTCTTCCGGAGAGAAGACGGCAAAGGACGACATACCGTTGCTTTCACTGGTCACGAGACGGGCTCCAACGCGCATGCGGATGTTCTCCATCACGTTGAAGTTCAAGTTACCGTTGAGAGCGAGACGGCTGTAGTTGTTATTGCGCTTCGCCTTGTCTACCGAGAAAGCAGACTCAGGAAGGTAATCCGAGCTCAGAACCATGTCCGGCTGGATTGAGGAAGCAACAACACCTTCAGGGACGTTCATGACCGTGCCGTCGGCAGCGGTAATGGTGTTGTCCATAACCACAATGTTCCCGTTCTCATCCACCGGCAGCGTTGTTTCGCCGAGGGATGCAGGAACCGGAATCAGCACATGGTTGCCATCAGCGTCCATCGCCATCAGGGACGTCGGCGCAGCACGCAAGGCGTCCAGCGTCGCGTCGGAAACACGGAGCTGACCCGCTGCACGCGGACCGCTGTCCGCCTGATCCAGGTATTCTGCAGCGAGGAAGAAGTTTACGTTATCACCCATGACCGGACCACCGATAGCGATGGAGCCGAGGTTGTAACCGAAGTCGTCAAGCGACTCGGAGGTGATACCTTCCACCGTACCGAAGAAATTGGGCGAACCCGACTTGGTGGTGATGCTGATGATACCGGACATGGCATCTCCGTAACGAGCGGAAATGTTACCGATGATCATCTCCTGTTCCTGAACGGCTGACTGGGGAAGCGCGGCCGTACCGACCACCTTCACACCGTCAATGTAGTACGTAACCTCACTGCCGCGGCCACCGCGTACGTTGAGCGTTCCGGATCCTTCTTCAGAAACAACACCGGCCTGAATCGAGGCCACGGCTGCTGCACCGCGAACCGGTAGGTTCACGATCTCTTCTGCGTCAACGATCTTCGGAACACCGACGGCGTCCTTCTGGATCAGCGGGCGTTCGTACTCAACGACGATTTCCCCGAGCTCGACGCCTTCCCGGAGTGCAAAATTGATTTCCTGGGTGTACCCCGAGGAAATCTGCACACCGGTAACCGTCTGCTCCTGGTAACCGACAAATCGAGCTTGTACGTCATATTCGCCAACCGGAACACCGATGATGAAGTAATTCCCATCGACGTCCGTAATGGCACCGAGCGTTGTACCCACTACCACGACCTGCGCACCCGGGATGGAATCTCCCGTATCCGCGTCGGTCACTACCCCGGAGATCTTACCCGTGTTCTGGGCAAAAACCAGTGCCGGAGTAGCTAGCAGCATGAGTACAAGCATGCCCCATTTACGTAACATAAGCTACCTCCTCTAGTGAATTGATGTGTGGCTTAATAAGTGCTGCGCGTCATCCCCACATCGAAATGAGCGCATGTTTGTTTGCGGGAGAACCCGCAACAGATGATTGCAGGGAGACCCTGCAAAAGTGTCGTGCTTGGCACGTGTGGTTTGCATAGTGCAAATCTGCATTGAACACATTCGCTTCGGACATTCGGGACGCGTCCCTCCTGCCCTCCGCAGTTTTGCATCTAGCGCGCCACGCGCGCCGTCAGCGTTTCCCGTGCTGAGCACGAAAAATTGGGTCGGACGGAAACGTACAATCGGACGTGATCGGCTCTGGGTCTTCCGGATGTCCTGTCTGCACACAGCGTGTACTCTGACCTCGTCACAGCTTCAACAGGGCAAGCCGCTCGCGCTTGGCGCCAGCGACGGCCATCAGGTCTTACTTGGAAGGTGGGGGTTGAAAAGCTGTATCGAAGTCCCAAAAGCGATCCTTTCCTGGTTGTACATTTTCGTTGTTCCGAAACGATTCCCGGAATATAGAGGGGCTTCATCCGTTTGTCAAGCGATAGTGAACACACCATGGGCACCTGCAAACGCAGATTCGGAATAAAACCTTCTCGTCCGGGAAATCATTTGTTAACGATCGAACGACAGCACGACGAGGTGGTCAAGACACGAATTCGAGCATCCCTACCCGATGCACCCCGTCCAGCTCAGCCACGGCCTGTAATACGGCATCAGGGATGGGCTGATCCACCGCAATGACCGTCAAGGCCTCATCTCCCGGTTGATGTCGTCCCAGCGACATACTGCCGATATTGATGTTCTCTGCTGCCAGGAGCGTACCGACGGCAGCCAGCATACCTGGACGGTCTTGGTTTCGGTAGCAGATCATTCTTCCGGACATGCGCAGCTCGAGTGCGTACCCGTCCACGGAGACGATGCGTCCATGACCATCACCGAACAGTGACCCGGCCATGCGGAACGAACCTGCGTCCGTTTCAATCTGAAGTTCAATAAGGTTGGAATGACTCGTTTCTGCATGAAACGTCTCCATATCAACCGCAATACCCGCCTCCTCCGCAATGACCGAGGCATTGACCAGGTTGACGGGCTCCGTCCAACCCGTCTGAAGGAAGCCTTTCAACGTACTGACGCGCATGACATCGATGTACTTACGGGGGATGTCTCCATGGCAACGGACCTTGAGGCGCGCGCATCGCCCCGGTACCAACTGGCCTGCTGCATGCCCCAGCCTTTCGGTCAACCCCAGATAGGGCCGAACGTCCGCCTGGGAGGCCAACCGGACAGCCATCGCATTTACCGCTGTCAGAACAGGCTCTCCCGTCAAGGATCGTATGACCTGCTCAGTAACCTGACGGGCCACTTTCTCCTGCGCCTCCTCCGTGGAGGCTGCAATATGGGGAGTACAAACGACGCACGGGTGTTCGACCAACGCCTGCAACGCTGCGGGTGGCGGTTCGGCCGAGTACACATCCATGGCTGCCCCTCCGACCTGTCCGCTCTCGAGCGCCCGCAAGAGGGCGGCTTCATCAACGATGCCGCCCCGCGCACAGTTGACAATGACAACGCCGGGCTTGCACCGGGAGAGGGACTCATCATTTAGCAGGTGCTTGGTTGACGCCACCAAGGGCGTATGTACCGTAATGACATGCGAGCGCTCCAACAAGGTGTCCACATCGACGAGTTCGATACCCAACCGATCAGCGCCCTCCGTCGTCATCATGGGGTCGCTCGCGACAACGTCCATGCCGAAAGCAGCGGCACGCACAGCCACTTCTTTCCCAATCTTCCCCAGACCAACGATACCAAGCGTCTTCCCAAAGAGCTCGCTTCCCATGAACGCCTTCCGGTTCCACTCACCGGCCTTCATGGACGCGACAGCAGCCGGGACTGAGCGCATGACAGACATCATGAGTGCCATGGTATGCTCTGCGGTGGACAGCGTATTGCCGGCCGGCGCATTGAGCACGACAATCCCCCGTTTGGTGGCCGCTTTCAGATCCACGTTGTCCACGCCGACACCGGCCCGACCAATGGTGGTCAGGCGGGTTGCCCGGTTTATCCAATCTTCCGTGATGGTGGTGCCACTGCGGATGATCCAGGCATCGAACGTGCTGCACTGGGACGTAATCGTGGCAGCGTCCCATCCGGACCCGTCGACGGCCTCAAGGCCCGCCTCGGCAAGCAATTCATAGCAGACCGGATGAAGGGAATCCGTCAGAAGAACACGGTGTGACATGGTGGTCGGTTCTGGATGAAGGTGGGAGATCCCACGTGGTTTGGAGGCTACTATAATAAGGTGTAAATCATACGTGGGTCATGCAGCCAGCAGGAGGGTCTGCATCCAGTTCAGCATCTCATCCCGTCCTCGGCCATCATGGGCACTCGTGAGGATGACCGGTTTTTCCTGTCCAAGCGAGGCCAACGTCTTGCGAACCCTCGAAACTGCCTTCTGTCGCTGATTACCGGAGAGCTTATCGCCTTTGGTAAGGAGTACGACGTGCTCGGCGGGTGATTCCCGCATCAGGATCATGAGCTCCTTATCGAGCGCTGTAGGCTCGTGTCTGGCATCCACGAGCTGGAAGACAGCCCGGAGTTGGCGGCGTTCCATCAGGTAGTGGCCAATCAGTTTCTGCCAGGCCGCCCGCTGCTTTTTGGAAACCTTGGCGTAGCCGAATCCCGGAAGGTCAACCACATGAAAGGCGTCATTCACCCTGAAGAAGTTGATCTCTTGCGTCTTGCCCGGCGTGGATGACGTCCTTGCAAGATTTCGACGTTCGAAAAGGCGGTTGATGAGCGAACTCTTGCCCACGTTAGAGCGCCCCACGAAGGCGAATTCCGGAATCGGTTCGTCCGGCATTTGCGCCAGGGAGGTCGCTCCCTGGACAAACGCCACCTGTTCAATGGTCATGGTTGGTCCCTTGGGGTGGACCGGATCAGGCCATGCTGATGTGCGCTTTGACCGTTTCTCCGATGGCTGCCGGATTCTTGACGATGACGGCACCCGCTTCTTCGAGCGCAGCAAACTTGTCCTCGGCCGTACCCTTGCCACCCGAAATGATGGCGCCTGCGTGGCCCATGCGACGTCCCGGGGGTGCCGTCTGACCAGCGATGAAGCAGAAGACCGGCTTGGACATATGGTCCCTGATATACGCTGCCGCCTCCTCCTCGGCCGTGCCTCCGATTTCTCCGATCATGACAACCGCTTCCGTGGCGTCATCCGCTTCGAAAAGCGTGAGTACATCGATGAAGCGCGACCCGATGATGGGATCGCCACCGATTCCCACAGCTGTGGACTGACCCAGGTTCTGACGCGTCAGCTGATCCACAGCTTCGTAGGTAAGGGTCCCACTGCGAGAGACAACGCCGATGGGTCCTTCCGAGAAGATCATGGCAGGCATGATGCCGACTTTGGCCTGTCCGGGAGTGAGTACACCCGGGCAATTGGGCCCAACGAGAGCAGCTCCCTTTTCCTTGACGTACGCGTACACAGGAACCATATCGGCTACCGGGATGCCTTCCGTGATGCAGATGATGGTCTTGATCCCGGCTTCGGCAGCCTCCAGAATGGCATCTGCGGCAAACGGTGGCGGTACGAAGATGACAGACGTATTCGCACCCTCGTGCTCGACGGCTTGCGACACCGTATCGAAGACCGGACGCTCCAGATGCATCGTCCCTCCTTTTCCGGGCGTGACACCAGCCACCAAGGGCGTGCCGTAGTCGATCATCTGCTCGGAATGGAATGATCCTTCCTTGCCGGTAAAGCCCTGCACCACAAGGCGGGTAGTGTTGTCAACCAGAATGGCCATGGTCCGTGGGGTTGCGTGATTCGTTCGAAAGACCGGATGTACGGCGATGAAGACGGCATGGACGCCAGATCTGCCATACGACCGACATCAACAGTTTACGGGTGACGCCCACCGGCTTCAATCACCCTTGTGTAAACACCTGTCGAAAAGGATCCCCCCGCCTGCTCTCTCGGTCAGGCCCGGTACATCCTACTGGGGATGAGCTCCCTCGTTCGTTTCAGGCGCGTGCTGACCCTGGCGGGGAGCAGTCTGGCCCTGTTGTGGCGGCGTAGGATGAATCCTACTGGGCGGCTCGTTTACGTTCAGCTCGCGAGAAATTTCGTTCGTGGCTGACTTGAACTCCTTGATGCCTTTGCCGAGACCCCGCGCGATTTCAGGGATTCGCTTGGCTCCGAAGATGAGCAGAATGGCCAAGAAGATCAGTACAAGTTCAAAAGGTCCGAGGCTTCCCATGGCGGTGCGGGTTCGAAACGGTCGTAAGGAGGAGTAGTGAGCGGAAGCTACGATACGACTTTTTCGTGGTTCCTACGCACCCCCCACGAGAATCCTTGACAGGTTCTTTCATGCCATAGGGTGGGTGTTCCTATTTTGGCGCCCATGCAACTGACACACGATATCATACACAGCTGGCCAAAAGCCGAACTCCATTCCCACCTGGATGGCGCCATGCGCCTGGAAACCATGTTGGAAGAAGCGGATCGTCAGGGCAAGATGGACCTGCTGCCGGCACAGACCCTGGAGGGTCTGCAAAAAGAACTGGAAAAAGTTGACCACTCGGCTGACCTGTGGGACTACCTGGCCTGGTTCAAATACACCATCGGACTCATGCAGTCCCAAGAGGTGCTCTCGCGAGTGGCCTTTGAGATGGCCGCAGATTTTGCTTTGGAAAATGTGCGATGGCTCGAAATCCGGTACGGCCCCGTGCTGCACACGGCCGAGGGACTGTCGATGGAGGCTGTCATGGAGGCGGTCCTCGACGGCCTGCAGCGTGCCGAGACTGCCTAT
>JAFMNH010000063.1:11326-15981 GCA_017859335.1 Rhodothermales bacterium
GCGGCGTAATCGTATGCGCCCTCAGGGATCGATTCGTGGAGGCATCGGTTGCGCAGGCTGAACTGGCAGAGCGCTTCCTTGGCCGCGGTGTGGTCGGCTTCGATCTGGCCGGCGGCGAGGCAGGCAATCCGGCGAAGCAGCATCTGAATGCGTTCTATCACGCGCGCAATCACCTGCTCAATCTGACGGT
Source organism: Rhodothermales bacterium (assembly GCA_017859335.1). Taxonomy (GTDB): domain Bacteria; phylum Bacteroidota; class Rhodothermia; order Rhodothermales; family UBA10348; genus JAAZVD01. The sequence continues at coordinate 11,517 of JAFMNH010000063.1, forward strand.
TCATGCCGGTGAGTCCTGGGGTCCGGAGTCCATTCGCCAAGCCCTCTTTTTCTGCGGTGCCCACCGCATCGGCCATGGTGTCACACTGGTCGAGGATCCAGATCTGCTTCGATTTGTGGTGGATCGACAGATTCCCCTGGAGGTCTGCCCAACCAGCAACGTCCAGACCCGCGTCGTGCCCTCCTACGAAAAGCATCCACTGAAAACGTTGGCCGATGCAGGCGTCGCCGTTACCATCAATACGGACAGTCGCCTTTTCAGCCACACCACCTCTTCGGGTGAGCTGTGGCTGGCCCACTCCCGCTGCGGGCTGAGCGTGGAGCAGGTACAGGAGGCGGCGCTCAACGGATTCCGGCATGCCTTTCTACCCTTCGCCGAGCGTCAAGCCATGCTGTCACAGGCGGTGGACGTCATTTCAGGCGCCAACCCATCACCTGGTGCCCCCTCATGACCACCCACCGCGTCATCCGCCCTGCCCAAGCCTTGACAGGACAAGCGGATCTGCCCGCTGACAAGTCCATCGCCCACCGGAGTATCCTGTTCTCAGCCATTTCAGAAGGCACCTCCCGGATCGTGGGATTTCCGGACGCGGCCGACCCGCAATCGTCCTTGGCGTGCGTTCGTGCACTTGGAATCCAGGTGGATGAGGATGATGGCGCCCTCATCGTCCACGGAGAAGGCCTGCATGGCCTTCGCAAGCCGGAAGGTGATCTGGATTGCGGTAATTCAGGAACAACCATGCGTCTGTTGACGGGAATCCTGGCAGGACAGCCTTTCAACACACGCCTGATCGGCGATGCGTCCCTTTCGGTGCGTCCCATGCGTCGCATCATGGACCCTCTGCGCACTATGGGTGCAGACGTGAGCGCCGAGGACGGTCACGCCCCGCTGGTCATTTCCGGCCGCGCGTCTCCCCTGAGCGCCATCACCTACCGCCTTCCTGTTGCCTCGGCACAGGTCAAGTCGTGCGTCCTCCTGGCCGGGCTCTACGCCGAGGGTCTGACATCGGTCGTTGAAACGGAAACGTGCAGGGACCATACCGAACGTATGCTTGGGCTTCATCGCGATGTCGACAAGGGCGCATGCACGATTTCAGTTCAGGGAGGTGTGGGGCCCAAAGCCAGTGAGTGGCATATTCCGGGCGACTTTTCGGCGGCTGCCTTCCTTTTGGTCGCAGCCTCCCTGATCGGTGGATCCCGTATTCACCTGCCCAACGTGGGATTGAACCCCACGCGCACCGGCTTACTGGACATCCTCCGATCCATGGGAGCCAACATCCGCATCGAAAATACGCGGGAAATCAGCGGCGAGCCCATAGGCGACCTGACCGTTGAATCCGCCGAACTGACCGGCGTCCGGATTGATGGCAGCATCATCCCCAATCTGATTGATGAAATCCCGATCCTTGCTGTGGCCGGTGCCTGTGCCGAGGGCACGACGACGATCCGGGATGCGGAGGAGCTGCGGCATAAGGAATCAGATCGTATCCGTGCCGTGGTGACGGGTCTGCGCGCCATGGGCGTCGACGTTGAAGAATTCGATGACGGGATGGCGATACACGGGGGGAAATCCCTGAAGGGGGCCGAGATTGCCACGCACCATGATCACCGGATTGCCATGGCCTTTGCCGTTGCCGGATTGCTGGCAGAAGGAGAAACCCGTATTCAGGATGCCGACATCGCAGATGTGTCCTTCCCCGGTTTTTATGACACCATCAAGCGGTTGGGCCGGGAGGCCTCCCAGGAGCGGTTGTAATCAGGTCTCCTCCCCCGGCTCCCAGAGGTGCCTGGACAGGTCGACCACCTTGTCGCCTGAGAACGTCACGCCCTCACTCCTGAGCAGATCCTCCATGACGTGCGGTCCGCCGAAAGCGGCATGACCACTGAGGCCGCCATACCGATTGACGACGCGATGGCACGGAAGGGGCGATGACGCGGCAGCGCGCAGCGCCCACCCGACGGTGCGCGCTGCGCGCTTGGACCCCAGATGAGCCGCAATATGGCCGTATGTGGTTACCTTGCCCAGCGGAATCCGGGCAACCACCTCCCACACCCGCTCGAAAAAATCAGTGTCCCGCGCGGACATCCTACTGATTGCCGAGGATGATGGGCAGGCCATCGCCGCCGCTACCGATGACGACCGTCTTGGAGTTCGGTGAATTGGCCAAAGCCTGTGTGGCTTCGATACCCTTGAAGCGCAAAAACTGATTCGAGAGGCTCTGAGTGATGATCCGCTGGTACTCCGCCTGGCCAGTGGCCTCGATCTCCTTGCGTTCGGCTTCGAGTCGCTCCTTTTCCAGGGTAAACTGATAGCGCTCAGCCTCCTGCTCTTCCTTCAGCTTGTTCTCGATGGCCCCCCTGATCTGTTCAGGGAGGGTGATGTCACGGATGAGTACCGCATCGACCGTCACATTTTCTCCCGACACGGCATCCCTTACCTGGGCAAAAACAGCCTCCTGGAGCTCAGTACGACGGGAAGAGTACAATTCCTCTGGCGTGTACTGCCCAACAATCTCACGTACCGCGCTTCGCAGTTCAGGCTGTACGAGCTTGCGGTAATATTCCTCTCCATAGGTAACGTGAAGGTCCGGGAGCGCACCGGCTTCAGGACGCCAGCGGATGGAAGCGTCCATGCCGATGGAAAGGCCATTCGATGAGAGCGCCGTAATGTCTTCCAAGCGCTCTTGAACCCGGACGTCGTAGCGGATCAGTCTGACCCACGGTGGATGGATCTGTAAACCCTCACCGTAGCGCTTCTCCAGATCGGTACCACCAAATACGCTGTATTTGACTGCTCCCTCCCCGGAATTGATGGATGTGGTCATGCAGCCCCCCGCCAGGGAGACGAGTACGATGAAAACGAAGGCCATACTCATCAGGCGGAGAGCGGCTTTGGATAGATTGGGGTACTGCTGTTGCGCCATGTTCATCGGGTGCTGTTCCGTGATAGTGGTTGCTTTCGGGTATCTTCGTGAAACGGAAGGGATGGCCTTGTGTTGCATGATGGACCACAACACTCCCGAAAACTACTGGCGCGGATGAGCAATCACGACCTCCCCCCCTCCACGGGTCTGACCCCGGCGCACCGGGTGGCTCTGGAATCCGCCCTGGGCACGGGACGCGTTCTGCGCAACCACAGGCTGGCCCCCTACACCACGTTCAAGATTGGAGGGCCTGCCGATGGGTTTTTCGAGGCTCGATCCGCTGACGAATTGGCCTCCTCGCTCCTGCTCTGCCGTGAATTGGGTATCGCACATGTGGTGCTCGGCCTTGGTGCCAACATCCTGGTCGGAGACAAAGGCGTTCGCGGCATGGTCATCCGCAATGCGGCTCGGGGGATGCAACTATCCGAAGAGGGAATCCTGACGGCAGAGAGCGGGGCCGTTGTATGGCCCGATGTCATTGATTTTGCAGTTCACGGGGGATTTTCCGGGCTTGAGCATTATGCAGGTATTCCTTCTACGGTGGGAGGTGCCTTGTGGCAGAACCTGCATTTCCTATCGCCGGCGCCAGCACGGGAGCGAACCATGTTCATTGATGAGGTTCTGCTCGATGCCCGCCTCATCCATCCCGATGGGCGCATAACCACGCAGGAACGGGCATATTTCGACTTTGGATACGACCAATCGATTCTGCATCACTCGGGAGACATTGTCCTGAGCGCCCGTTTCCAACTCCAGAAGGGCTCCAAGGAAGCGATGCGGCGCATCATCACGGAGAATCTGGCGTGGCGCTCCGAGCGGCACCCTCCGCTCGATACCGAACCGAGTGCAGGGTCGATATTCAAGAAGATCGAGGGGATCGGTGCCGGCCGCCTCATTGATCAGTGCGGACTGAAGGGCGCCCGCATCGGGGGCATCGAGATAACCCATCGGCATGCCAATATCATGATCAATCGGGGAGAGGGAACCGCTGCCGAGGTTCGCGCCATGATCGATCGGGTTGTTGAAACCGTCGAACGGGAAACAGGCTACACGCTTGAGCCCGAAATTGCCTTCGTGGGAGAGTTTTGACCATCTGCCCGGTATCCCGGGTACTATATTCCGCGCATGAACTGGATCAGAGGCACATGGGCTGTTCTTCAAAAGGACCTTCGACTCGAATTGCGGAGTCGATATGCGCTGAACATGCTGTTCATGTTCGTGCTCTCATCGCTCCTGCTCATCGCATTTGCCGTTGGTCAGGAATCGGTGAGCGAGCGCATGCAGTCTGCCCTGCTCTGGATCGTGATCCTGTTCTCGGCTTCCATCGGTCTGGGTCGCAGTTTCGTGGCGGAGGAAGAGCGGGGAACTGTGCTGCTCCTGCAACTGAACGTACCCGGAAGCCAGGTATTTGCGGGTAAACTGGTCTTCAACCTGGTGCTGCTTCTGGCTGTGGACATGGTGGCCTTGGTGGTTTTTGCGCTTTTGCTGAACATGGTCATCGAAAACTGGGCTTTGCTATTGTTTTCCCTTGTCCTTGGCTCG
>JAFMNH010000064.1 GCA_017859335.1 Rhodothermales bacterium
GCGGGTATCCACCCGCTCGCCCTCGAATGTCCGAATGACATCGTAAGGCAGGAAACCAGCCAGATCAGCTGGAGAACCGGGATCCACCTCTTCGACAACCACACCGCGCGCTTCAGAAATTCCAAGCGCTTGAGCCCACCGAGGAGGTAACGTACGACCCTGCAGACCCGTGTAATAGGCACGGTCGACGAAGCCTTTGTCCCGGATTTCTTCGAGGATCCGGACCGCTTTCTCCGCTGGAACGGCAAATCCAATACCCACCGATCCACCCGTTTCCGTGAATATGGCTGTGTTCACTCCAATCACCCGGCCCCGCGCATTGAGAAGCGGTCCACCGGAGTTGCCTCGATTGATGGCTGCATCGGTCTGTATCATATCCCGGTAGAATCGGTTGTCCTGCGGCTGCAGGTCGCGACCGGTGGCGCTGACAACCCCCACGGTAACCGTCGGGTCAGAGGCCTCGAAGAGCCCAAACGGATTTCCGAGAGCAATGGACCATTCGCCTACAATGGGACCTCCGTCCAACTCGAAAGACAGGTGAGGGAGCGGACGCTCAGGGGTAACCTTCAACAGGGCCAGATCCGTGCCCGGGTCTGATCCAACGAGCTCGGCAGGAAGCGTGGTCCCATCCGGAAAGGCAATCGTGATGGCGGAGGCATTGCCTGCCACGTGATCATTCGTGACGATGTAGCCCGAGGGACTTATCACGAATCCCGAGCCCATGGACTGTACCTGACGCTCAAGAACGCGGCTGCGCTGGCGCCCGAAGAAAAAATCGTAGAATGGATCGTTATACGGATTGACCCTGATCTGCTGTGTCTGGGTGATGTTCACGCTGACGACAGCCGGCGTGGCCTGCTGCACCGCCAAGGTGATCGCGTTCATGCGACCGGACGTAATGGAATCCTGCAGCGTACCATCCATGAGCGCGGAGGATGGCGTGGATCGGAAACTGTTCTCCGATTGCTGATCCTGAGATTGCTGATCCTGAGACAGTACCTGCTGATTGCATCCCGCAAGGAGAAGTACCGATAGAAGCAACGCACATTTGGGCCGACAAACCATCATCATGATAAGCTGGGGTTGATTCGAGAGGACGCCTGGCGAAAGCGACGCATCTGGAAGTGACCTCCTACGAGAGCCGCTGCAAGCGGGTTTCTACGCGGCAGAGGGCTGTGCTGAAGGTGCATTTTCGTACTGGACAATGCGGGCCGGAGAGTGCATTTTGCCGGGGTACAGCCTTTCAGTACCATGCCGAAACGCATCCATGAAGATCAACGGCCCACGGGTCATCAGCCGACTTGCTGAACTGGCTCGCATCGGAGCACTCGAAGGAGGCGGTGTGGAACGCCTGGCGTTTTCAGACGGGGATCTGCAGGGACGAAACTGGGTCCAGAACCATCTGCAGACGCTCGGGCTGGAAATACGGATTGATGCGGTTGGAAATCTCTTCGGCATCATGCCCGGTAGGGAGGGTATCGCCCGGCCAGCCATCATGTTCGGTTCGCATACGGATACGGTAGGCCGCGCGGGCCGCCTGGATGGCGCCCTGGGCGTGGTAGCTGCCATCGAAGTACTGGAGGTCATTGCAGCTTCAAACTGGCGGCCCGCGCATCCCCTTATCCTGGCCTCGTTCGTCAATGAGGAGGGCGTTCGCTTCATGCCAGACATGATGGGCAGTCTCTTTCATGCCGGAGATCTCCCTCTGGCAAGCGTCCTGAAGGCAAGGGATGCAAATGATATCTGTATTGCCGACGAAATGGAGCGGCTCCAATACGGTGGACAGGATTCGCTCGATGACCTCGGGATTGACACATTTATCGAACTGCACATCGAACAAGGACCCGTACTCGAGTCACTGGGCAGAGATGTCGGGATCGTAACCGGCGTACAGGGGCTTTCCTGGTTCGAGGTGACGGTCGAGGGCGCATCAAACCATGCCGGCACAACCCCCATGGACATGCGACGGGATGCCGGGGCGATGGCGGGCACGTTGGCTGCCAAACTCAGGGAGCTGCCCGCTCTCATCGAGGACCTGCGTCTGACCATCGGCTCCATGCACTGGCATCCAAACCTGGTGAACGTCATCCCCGACCGGGTGGTATTCACCATCGATGTGCGCCATCCGTTGCCCGATGCCCTGGCCATGGCCGAGGAGCGCATCAAGGCCATTCTTGGTACCGGTACCGGGGACCTGGAGGTCTCGTGGCGCTCCTTGGCGCGCGTCGATCCATGCCGCTTTACGCCACGTGTCGTAGAAGCCGTAGCATCCGCAGCCAAGCGGAACGGCCTTTCTGGACACCGATTGATCAGCGGCGCCGGGCATGACGCCCACATCCTCTCACGCTGCTACGATGCGGGCATGATCTTCATCCCGAGCCGTGGAGGAATCAGCCACCATCCGGACGAGTTTTCTACGGATGAACACATCCGGCATGGGACCCAAGTGCTCCTGGATACTGTCCTGACTCTCGCCGGCCATCCGGACCCTACGCCATGACCGTGCCTTTCGCTGTCTCACTGCCCATGCTCAATGAGGTCGTGGCGCTCTTCGTTGCAAGCGTCGGAATGGCGTATGCATGCTACCGCCTGAAGCTGGCGCCAGTAACCGGATTCCTGATTGCGGGTGTGATCATCGGACCGAACGCGTTGGGCTTTGTGCAGGAGCAGGACCTTGTGGACATGCTGGCCGAAATCGGCGTCATTCTGCTGCTCTTCACCATCGGTATCGAGTTCAGCCTGGAGAAGGTGGGCCGCATCCGGCAGGCCATCGTGGTGGGCGGTGGCACCCAGGTCCTGCTGACCGTTGCGCTCGTGGCGTTCGGCCTTAACCTGATTGGAGTGGACTGGAACGCCGCCATATATACCGGGTGTTTGGTGGCGCTCAGTTCAACGGCCATTGTGCTGGGTCTGCTTTCTGAACGCAGCGAGACAGATACGCCGCACGGACAACTCTCCCTGGCTATCCTCATTTTCCAGGACCTGGCCATTGTGCTGATGGTTCTCCTGATCCCCCTGCTCTCGGGGGAGGCCACCACCCCCGCGGCCATCGGTGCCGTTTTACTGAAAGCAGTCGTCCTGATCGCTGCCGTTCTGCTCCTGGCCCGAAAGGGCGTACCATGGGTCCTCGAAGCCATTGCCCGAACAGGTCGTCAAGAGCTCTTCCTGCTTACAGTGGTAGCCATCTGTTTCGGAACAGCGGCCATCTCCTCCATCATGGGGGTCAGCCTTGCCTTGGGCGCCTTCCTGGCCGGTCTCATCGTCAGTGAGAGTCGGTTCTCGGATCAGGCCCTGAGCGAAATCCTGCCCCTGAAAACCGTATTCAACGCCGTTTTCTTCGTTTCCGTGGGGATGCTGCTGGATCTCTCCTTCCTGCTCAGCCAGCCGCTGCTGGTGTTTGGAACGGCCGTAGCGGTCATCCTCATCAAGCTGGCCACCAGCTGGGCGGGAGTAGCCGTGCTCCGCTACCCCACGCGTGTAGCCATTGCCACCAGTATCGGTTTGGCGCAGATCGGGGAGTTTTCCTTCGTCCTGGAACGTGCCGGGCGGGCTGTCGGGCTCTCTCCTGCCGGTATGGGAGATGCCGGCTCACAGACATTCATTGCCGCGGCTGTTTTCCTCATGCTCATTACCCCCTTCCAGGTAGCGAACGCACCGCGCCTGGCGGCCCGCTTCACGGGCAAGCGGGAAGAGGATGCGCCCTCGAGGGCATCAAAGATGGAGGACCATGTGGTGGTGATCGGATTCGGTGAAGCGGGCCGCCGCCTTGCCCACGTGTTGTCGGAGCGGGGTATTCCTTTCACTGTCATCGAGTTGAGTCCCTCCCACCTGAACGACATGAAGGCGATGGGCATCCCCCATGTGGTCGGAGATGCGCTTCGCCCCCACATCCTGGAGGCAGCCGGTATCCGGACGGCGAAGATGGTGGTGCTGGTCATGAACGATCCTGAGGTGGCACCCGGTATCATCTCGCAGGCCCGGTTCATCAATCCCACGGTCCAGATCGTGGTCCGGACACGCTACATGCGCTCCATGGAACGGCTCCAGCAACGAGGTGCCGACATCGTTGTACCCGAGGAGCTCGAGACGACCGTCCGGATCTTTTCGCATGTCCTCGGAGCCTACATGATCCCCCGCGATGAAATTGACCGACAGGTCAAGCTGCTTCGCGATCATGATTATGGTGTCATGCGTGGCAGCATCCAGGAGGCCCACCTCATGGTACTTCAGGGGCTGGACGAGGACGGCCTGCACACACGCGCCGTGGCTGTTCGACCCGGTGCTCCGGCTGCCGGAAAAACCCTGCAGGAGCTGGCCCTGCGACGTTCCCACGAGCTGACCGTCATTGCTGTTCGACGGGGCATGCGTACCATCGCCTCGCCGGCCGGGGATTTCCTCGTCGAGCCTAACGACCGACTTGTCATGATCGGAAACGCCGATCGGTTTGCCCAGTGTGCCGACCGCTTCAGGGTGTCACCAGAACCGACCTGACGCCCAACCTATCCGAGGAGTTGGGCCAGGGCGCGACGGTCCGACACCAACTCGCGTCCCTGCTGTACCCAGACATCGCCGTCCAGATTGGCGCGTACCATCTCCTGATCGACAAGCAGGCGGCTTCGGATTTCCTCATGCAGCGCAAAAAGGATCCGATCGGCAGCGGTGTCCAGCTGCTCCTGTTTGGCCTGACTGATGACGGCTTTCAGCGCGGCCAGTTCGCCCGTGACCCTGTCATTCCCTCCTGCCTGTGCCAGAGCCTGCATTTCCACGAACAGGAGGTCAAGGTCCGTCGTGAGGGGGAATCCCTGCCGGTCTATCCATTCCCTGAAGCCGGTCAGCATCTCCTCATCCGTGCCCGTGCATCGGGCATCGGCATCACAGCGGTCTGACACCCATTGGTTGGCAAAGAGGAAGAAAGCCGACTCCTGACGCAGCGCTGCTTCGATCGGTGTCTCTACGGGGAGATCGACCACGACATCCGGCTCTACGCCACGACCACCACGGACAACACGGCCGGCCGGCGTGGTGAAATCGACACGCGTGGGCACGGCAACCGTGGCGGCAGCACTGCTATACTGCGCCGACTGGATGGTGCGCCCCGAAGGCAGGTAGTAGTGGGAAATGGTCAGCTTGAGCGTGGCATTGTGGGGCAGGGGCCTGAAGACCTGAACCAGCCCTTTTCCCAGCGAAGTGCGCCCCAATATCACAGCACGATCCATGTCCTGCAGCGCACCGGCAACGATTTCGCTGGCCGACGCGCTGTACTCGTCCATCAAGATGACAAGGGGGGTATCTGGCAGGTACGGTTCGGCATCCGTGCGGTACTCCTGAATGGCATTGTCAGCGCGCGAGCGTGTGGTCACGACGAGGGAGCCACTGGGTACAAAGATCGAGACCAGCTCGACGGCTTCTGCCAGGATACCACCCGGGTTTCCCCGCAGGTCCAGGACCATGCCTTCCAACGGAATCTGCCGATTCAGTGTCCGGAAAGCCCGTTTGACCTCGCGGCCCGAACGGTCTCCGAATTGGTCGAGTTTCACGTAGGCAATGGCGTCCGTGGAGTCAGGGCCCAGCCATCCGAACCAGGAGACGTCATTGGTGCCGGGTCGAACGCGTGGAAGCGAAAAGGAGCGGGGGACCGCTTCACCCTGCCGCTCCACCAATACATCGATGACCGTGCCGGGCTGACCGACAAGCAGTTCATTGGCTTCGAGTACCGTCATGCCATCGGTGGGCGATTCCCCGATCTGCAAAAGGACATCCCCCGGCCGAATGCCTGTCCTGTAGGCCGATGCATCGCCCTCGGGTGCGAGGACGGCCAAGCGTCCACCCCGTGATCCGATGGTAATGCCAACACCTCCCAGGTTACGCTGCTGCCAGAGTCGCGAGTCGGCCATGTCAGCCTCATCGTAGTACTGCGTGTAGGGATCGAGCTGGGAGAGCATGGCCTCGATACCAGCACGCATGAAGGGAGCCGGCCGGACATCATTTACGTAGCCGGCCGTTATCTCTTCATAGACCGCTCCGAAAATCTCGAAATGCTTCCGGAGCTCGAACAAGTCGTCATCCGAGCGAAAAGCAGTCAGGAGGAGAACCGAGGCAAGCAGAAAACCGAATGGGTAGAGAAGACGGGGCATGACAGATCCGCGGTCAGATGGGAATCGGGGACGTGGATTCGACGCGATGGCCGGCGCGATGATTCGATACCACCCGCCGACGACCCTGAAACCCCTGAAAACCGGTTCGTGCGATCCTGAGGGGTCAGGCCAGCGCCTTCGCCAACTCCTTCTTGCGGCGGCGCTCCACGACCCCGGCAACCCCGATGGACGCTTCGTAAAGGAGCAGCAGGGGCGTTGCTACCAGAACCTGGCTGATGGGATCAGGAGGCGTGAAGAAAGCGCCGAGCACCAGACATATGATGAGCGCATACTTGCGGGCCCTACGCAGGCTGTCGGGCGTGGCTATCCCAAGCTTCGCCAGGAAATAGATGACCACTGGCAATTCGAACAGGATACCCGTACCAAAGGACCAGAACGTCACCATTTCAAAGTATTTGGTGATGTCGAACTCGTTCAGGATCTCCGGCGATATCTGGTATTGCGCGAAAAACTGAAGCGCGAGCGGAGTGATGACGAAATACCCGAAACAGATCCCCAGAAGAAAAAAGAAGGAGGCAAAGACAGCGGCAAAGCGGAGCCCCTTTTTTTCCGTGGGATAGAGGCCCGGCTCGATGAACTTCCAGAGGTAGTAGACAAAGACCGGCGATCCGATGATGGCCCCCACAACCAGCGCAGTACCCCAGTCCGTGAAGAACTGACCGGTTACCGTGCGATTTTGAAGCACAAAATCCGTTGTCTCCACCCCGAATATCCGGTAGCTGATGAAATCCGCCTTCTTGGGTCCGAGCAAGATGTTCTCAATTACCCACCGACGGTAAATGGCCGCAACAGCCGTAAAGGCGATGATGCCTCCAAAGCCTTTGAACAGGGTCCATCGAAGCTCCTCGAGATGGTCGAGGAATCCCATCTCCGACTCTTCATGAGACCCATCCGGTTCGGATCCAGCAGCGCTACTGCCAGCGTGAGAGGCATCCACGGCCGAGGCCGCCTTCTTTTTTCGTCGCAGGAAGGAGATCATGGGATGAGCAGCAACGGGGTTGGCGGCTGTTTAACGCTCGTTTTCCCGAAGGTTCAAATCGAGCAGGGAATCGACCCAGACCCCCCGCTTCTCCAGGCTCTCCTTTCCCCCGCTCCAGGTAAAGCGGAACAACGTCATCAACCCAGCCACCTCAAAACCATCCTGGCGAAGCAACTCTACTGCTTTCCAGGCCGATCGTCCGCTGTTCAGGATATCGTCGAGCAGGACAAGGGGCTTTCCCCGTTGCAAAGGCCCCTCGACCAACCGGCGCCGTCCGTGCGCCTTGCGCTGCTCGCGCACAAATCCTCCCATGAACGGAGGCGTACTGGCCGTCGCCACAACGGCCGAAACCAGCGCGTAGGCGCCGAAGCCGAAGCCAGCTACCTGGTCGATTCCCTTGGCGCGAAGCCGTTCGCCAAGGACGCGCCCCACTTCGGGCATCACCACGCCACTGAGCATCGGAATTCGGGTGTCAAGCAGCCAACCGATGGGCTTTCCCCGTGGATCCGTAAGGTGCTCCTGCTCGCTGCGGACAAGAGCCATATCGTAGAGCTGACGACCCAGATCGATGAGTTCGTCGTAGGTGGCAGAGGACATGTCGGGCATGGCATTCGAAGAGTTTCAGATACGACGCTGGCGAGCGGGTCGACGACGCGTCAACGGGTCAGGCCGTCACGAAATCGTACAGGGGGAAACGAGCCGTCATCTCGTGGATGGCTCCCTTCACGTGCTGAAGCACGGTTTCATCCGAAGGATTCGTGATGACCCGGTCCATCAGGTCCACGATCTCCCGGAATTCGTCCGGTCCGAGGCCGCGTGTCGTCATGGCGGGTGTTCCGACCCGAATACCACTCGTTACGAACGGGCTCTGATCATCGTAGGGAACCATGTTCTTGTTGACAGTGATATCAGCGGCCTGAAGTGCCTCTTCGGCCTCTTTACCGGTAATCCCCTTGCTGCGCAGGTCGATGAGGGCCAGATGGTTGTCTGTTCCACCCGAAACGACCTGGTACCCGCGCTCCGTGAACGCATCTGCCATCACCTGTGCATTGAGCACGACCTGTTTCGCATAGGCTTTGAAATCGTCCTGCAAAGCCTCTTCGAAGGCGACCGCTTTGGCGGCAATCACGTGCATGAGCGGGCCTCCCTGCATCCCCGGAAAGACCGACGAATCGAAGAGTTCGCTCCAGTTCTTGACGCGGCCCGATTTGGGCGCCACCTTACCGAGCGTATTCTCACCGTCCTTCCCGATAAGCAACATGCCCGCGCGCGGACCGCGCAGGGTTTTATGCGTGGTCGTCGAAACGATATGACAGTGCGGCATGGGATCGTTGAGCACGCCGGCCGCGATGAGGCCTGCGGTGTGCGCCATATCCATCCAGAGGAAGGCACCCACCTCATCGGCAATGTCCCGAAAAGCGGCATAATCGAAGTCGCGCGCGTAGGCCGACGCACCGATGGAGATCATACGGGGGCGAATGGCCTTGGCCTTCTCCCGAACCTTGTTCATATCAATCCGACCCGCCAAGGGACCATCCTTGTCCACCCCGTAATACTCGGCCTTGTAAAGGATTCCGGAGAAGTTGACCGGGCTGCCGTGTGTGAGGTGGCCACCGTGCGCCAGGTCCAATCCGAGGAACGTGTCGCCCGGGCGCATCAGGGTAAGATAGATGGAGGCATTGGCGTTGGCTCCGGAGTGGGGCTGTACGTTTACCCAATCGCACCCGAATAGCCGCTTGGCCCGATCCCTTGCAATGTTTTCCACCTGATCGACTACCTGACAGCCTCCATAGTATCGCTTTCCGGGAAGACCCTCGGCGTACTTGTTCGTCAGGGGTGAACCCATGGCCTGCATGACTGGGCGGGAGACGAAATTCTCCGACGCAATCAGTTCCAGTCCATCGTTCTGTCGAGCGACTTCCTGCGCGAGGAGATCGTGGATGAGGGGATCTGCTTCCGGGAGCTGAGCCATAGGGAGAGGGGCAAAGTGAAGGAAAAAGACAGCGCACCGCACGGAGGTCCCGACGCGTTGCGGGTCATGATGCGGAAGGTTGGATGCAAACTACGGGATGCCGCTCAATTGGTCATCGCATAGACGAGGATATTCGCCCCCATCTGCAAGGCGGCCTGTCGCAATTCTTCTGGTTTCTCGTGTACGGTCATGGGCTCCCATCCGTCACCCAAATCCGACTCATGAGTGTAGAAAACCATCATCCGGCCGTTCCCGTCGAACAGGCCGAATCCTTGCGCCGGCTTGCCGTCATGCTCATGCACCTTGGGGAGCCCATTGGGAAAACTGTAGACGTTATGGAAAATCGGGTGGTCGAACGGCACCTCGACGAACGTACGCTCAGGGAATACTTTCTCCATTTCCCTGCGCAGATACGTGTCAAGTCCGTAGTTGTCATCCACATGCAGGAATCCGCCGCTTTCCAGGTAGTGACGCAGACGCAGCGCCTCCGTCTCGGATAAACGCAGATTGCCATGGCCCGTCAGATACAGGTAGGGAAACGAATACAGGTTGTCGCTGGAGAGCTCCACAACCTCCTCCTCGGGCGCAACATCCACCAGGGTTTCCCGGCGCACGAAGGAAAGGAGTTCGGGCAGCGATTCGGGGTCGGAATACCAGTCGCCTCCCCCGTCGTACTTGACGCGTGCGATGGTAAAGGCATGCGCTGCCGTCTCTTGGGCTGAGACCGGCATCGGATACAGGCTTGCCAGCTGGGTGGCCGCGAGCAACGTGAGGATAAATCGGGACATCATGTCCCGCTCTACGAAGCTGACGGCAATTGGTTTTCGGTTGTTTTCAGAGGCATTGCAACAGCCCTACGGATGACTGCGAAGCATTGGTGATGTTTGCAGGACCAGACGCGAATTCCGGCTGTATGTGGTACATTGGGCGACTTCGCCCTACTCCCCATCCACTCACGAATCCGATCTTCAAAGCGGCATGCAGGCCTACCTGACCGACTGTATCCTTTCCGCGCTTGCTTCCATGGGCGGTGCACCAGAAGGCTTTGCGCCCGAATTCGAGCAACCGGCGAATCCGGATCACGGCGATCTTTCGAGCAACGCCGCCATGCAGTTGGCCCGGCACTTCCGCAAAGCCCCCCGCGCCATCGCCGAGGACATCGTTTCGCACCTGCGCGACCTGCCACTCGACGCAGCGAGAGTGGCGGCCGTGGAGTTGGCAGGTCCTGGATTCCTGAACTTCCGTTTTGCCGATGCCCATCTGGCAAACGAGCTGCAGCAGATCATTGCTGCGGGAGCGGATTTCGGAAGAACCACGACGGGAAACGGGAAGCGCGCCCTGGTCGAATTCGTGAGCGCCAACCCGACCGGTCCCCTGACCGTAGGTCATGGCCGTAACGCCGTGCTCGGAGATACGGTGGCCACCTTGTTGGAGTGGTCCGGGTTCGAAGTGGACCGGGAGTATTACTTCAACGACGCGGGACGGCAAATGCGTATCCTGGGCGAATCCGTGCGGGCGCGTTACATGGCACGCGTAAGCCCGGACATTCCCACCAAACAGATTGGTGAGGGTGACGAGATCCTGACCGTGCCGGAACCCTTCCCTGAGGACGGCTACCGGGGTGCCTACATCGATGACATTGCCGGGGAGCTTTTCGAAGCGCATGGCGGCAATCTGGATACCGATGACGTCGAGCCCTTCAAGAGGGCGGCTGAAAAACAGATTTTCGCGGATATTGAGGCCACGCTGGCGCGCCTGGGTATCCATATGGACTCCTTCTTCAACGAGCGCACGCTCTATGATTCGAACCGGGTCTGGGAGATCGTCGAGGCCTTCCGGGAAAAGGATCTGGCCTACGACAAGGACGGGGCCGTGTGGTTCAAGACTACCGAGTTCGGCAAGGAGGCGGATACCGTGCTGGTCAAGAGCACTGGCGAGCCCACCTACCGCCTTCCAGATATCGGATACCACGCCGACAAGCTGGAGCGTGGATATGACCTGTGTATCGATATTTTCGGGGCTGACCATATTGCCACCTTCCCGGATGTCCTTGATGGCATCCGCTCGCTGGGATACGATGCCGACAAGGTGGACGTGGTGATCTACCAGTTCGTGACCCTGATCCGTGGCGGCGAGCCGGTCAAGATGAGCACGCGCAAGGCCACGTACGTCACGCTGGATGAACTCATGGATGAGGTGGGCGATGACGTGACACGCTTTTTCTTCCTCATGCGTTCGCCCAACACGCACCTGGAGTTCGATCTGGATCTGGCCAAGGAGGCCTCCGACAAGAATCCGGTGTTCTATCTGCAATACGCCCATGCCCGCATCTGCTCCATCCTCCGCAAAGCCGAGGAGACCGGGCTGGAGCGTCGCGGCACGGCCGATCTGTCCCTGCTGGATCATCCAGCGGAACAGACCCTTGTAAAGGTCATGATGGACCTCCCTGACACGATTGATCGGGCTGCCGAGAACCGCGAGCCCCATCGGCTTTCGAACTATCTGCGGGAGGTGGCTGTGGCCTTCACCCAGTTTTACGGGCAGTGCCGGATCATAGGCGAGGACGAAAGCTTGGCCAAAGCCCGACTTCAACTGGCCGATGCGGCACGGCAGGTGCTGGCCAACGGCCTGTCCATCCTGGGTATCAGTACACCCGAACGCATGTAGTCATGAGTGACGCTTCCTCTCCTTCCAGTACCTCTTCACCCGGCCGGCTCCGGGTCGCATTCCAGGGCGAAGTTGGTGCCTACAGCGAAGAGGCCCTGCATGCGCTCTATCCGGAGGCAGATGTCGTTCCCTGTCCCAGTTTCGAGGCAGCCTTTGAGGCCGTGTCCCGGGGAGAGCTTGACCGTGCCGTTCTGCCCATCGAGAATTCGTTATTCGGCAGTGTCCATCAGAACTACGACCTGCTGCTGGAACACGACTTGATCATCGTGGCCCAGTTGCAGTTGAGGATCAGGCATCAACTCATGGCTCCCAACGGCGCGACGCTGGCGGGTTTGCGTCAGGTTCTCTCCCATCCCCAGGCCATCGGGCAGTGCCGTGACTTCCTGCGTAGTCACCTGGCCAATGCCGTTATTCAGCCGACCTACGATACAGCCGGTGCCGCGAAGGATGTTGCCCAAGCCGGCAACCTGACCATGGCTGCCATTGCCAGCGAAGCCGCGGCCTCCGAGTACGGCCTTGATATCCTGGCCGCCGACATCGAGAGCAATCACGCCAACTATACCCGCTTTCTGGCCCTCGCCCGACCCGATGCCGACCTGGAATACGGATTGCAGACCGATGCCTTGGATACGGGAGAGTACCGAACGTCCCTCGTCTACGCTCAAAAGGAAAACGTACCGGGAGGATTGTTCAAGAGCCTTGCCGTGTTCGCCTTGCGGGATATCGACCTCCTCAAGATCGAAAGCCGCCCTCTCGTGGGTAACCCCGGGCAATACGTCTTTTACCTCGATCTGCTGGGGCATCGCGACGAGGACCGCGTCCGTAACGCATTACGCCACCTGCAGGAAATAGCGGCGAAAGTACGGGTTCTCGGCAGCTTCCGTTCGGGCCGCACCCTCGAATAGGATGATCAATCCCGGGAAAGCACCACTCAGGTTGCAGCGCATCGTGGGTCCGGCCCAGGTACTTCGCCCGGTCAACCTGATCATCACCGCGGCAGGCGTATGGTTGGGAGCAACGCTATCGGGCTCACAGGGCTCGGACTGGATGGGCCTCTGGGCCATGGTGGCTGCCGTGGCGCTCACGGCGGCGGGCAATGCGCACAATGATTGGTCGGATCTGGACAAGGATGCGGTGAATCGACCGGACCGGCCCCTTCCTGCCGGAAGGATCAGCCCAACAGGGCTGTTGGTGGTCTCAGGGGGGGCATTCGTTGCTGGGCTGCTGGCGCTGATGCCCTTGTCCCGAGTGCATGCCGCCCTATTCGGCATGAACGCGGGCATCCTTCTCCTCTACAACCGGTGGGGGTCGCGACGCTTGCTCGCAGGTAATGTGATGGTGGCTGCGTTGGTTGGGTCCACGCTGTTTTTCGGGGCTCTCGCATCGGGTATAACGGATCGTGTCGTCGTGGCCGCGGCGTTTGCCGCCGCGGCCACGTTGGCTCGGGAAATGATCAAAGACGTGCAGGACCTCGAAGGTGACCGGCTGGCGGGCGCCAGAACGCTTGCCGTGGTTGCAGGACCCGACGTGAGTAGTCGCCTGGTGAACCTTGTCCTGTTCCTGCTCGTATCTGCCACGCCATTGCCGTTCCTTTTCCTCGACTTTGGCGGAACCTACCTGCTGGGAATGGCCATCACGAGCGTGCTTCTCCTGAGGGCCACTCTGCGGGGAGCACCCGCACGCAGCAGCCTTCTGCTTAAATGGGCCATGGTAACGGGGACGCTTGCCCTTCTCTTTGCCGATATCCCAGTCACCTGATTTTTAAAGCGTATCCGATCCGTGCCCCCTATCGCTGACACAGTGCAACTGGCCTCGTGGGTACGGGAGGCACGCGATGGCAGCGAGGCCGCCCTGACCCACCTGCTGAGGGCACTGGAGTCTCCCATGCGATCTTTTTTCATTTCCCGGATCGGGCGGCGTCCGGATGTGGATGATCTGGTGCAGAATGCACTGCTGAGGGTCCACCGCGGCCTTGGCGACCTGAACGATCCGAATCGTCTGAAGGCGTTTGCCATGAAGGGCGCTCTCTACGAACTGCAGGACTTCTATCGCGGGCGATACACGCCCAAGGAACGTCTCTTCGATATACACGAAGCTCCCGAGATCCACGACGAGCCAGAGGTCTCGGGTGCACGGATTGATGTGGAGAAGGCCCTCTCCTCGCTCTCGGACAAGGCGCGGCGCATCATCGAGTTGCGTGAGTACGGATATCGCTACGAAGAAATCGCGGAGATGGTGGGCTCGACAGAGGCGGCCATCAAGATGCAAGTCAAACGTGCGTTCGCCCGCATGAGGGATGCCATCGGACTGGTTTTACTTTGGATAGGCAGCTTTCCGCCCCTGGAACGCTGACGCGTTACCATTGAGCGTCTGGGGGCGGCTTTCCCCGGTACAGATAGTCTGCGACACTCTACCTGATGCCCTACGAACTCGAACATATCCTGCTGCATGACGAATGGACCGAGGCTGATCGCACGGTCCTGAGGCAAGCGTTCGAAGCCGACCCTGCGCTGGAAGCAGCGCTGCGTCGTTGGGAGGAGCTCCGTGCCGGGGCTGCATCGCGGTGGGAGTCCGACGTGCCCTCGCGCGCGGCGCTCGTGCTGCTTGCCTGTCAGGACCGGCTCGATCCGGCTGCCATGAGCGAAAACGAACGCTCCCTTCTACAGGAAGCATCGGCACGTGTAGACCAGGCGATCAGGCGTCACCCTGCCGTCGAGGATGTCCTGGGACGCATCAGGACGGAGGCCGATGCCTTTGACCGGGAATGGGCGCGGGCCTTTGACCGCAGTGGGATCGCTTCACCTGCCAAGACGGCTCGCGGCCCACTTCGAAAGGCTGTCGGAAGCCCTTCCCGTGGTCTTCGACTGGCTCGCCTCTCACTGGCTGCTGCAGCTACAATTGCCCTCCTGTTCGTGGGGCGTATCTGGTTGAACCCGGCCGTACCGGCACCCGTCATGAGCTTCAGCGCTCAGACGGGCATGCAGGTGGTCTCCCTGGAGGACGGCAGTCGTGTCCTCCTGGCGCCTCAAGCCAGCCTGGACGTCTACTTTGACGAGAGCAGCACAGAACGGCGTGTCCGACTCCATGGCGATGGGTTTTTCGAGATCACTTCGCAGGCACGTCCGTTCCGTGTGGAAACCGATAACGCGCTGACAACCGTTCTGGGGACCACATTCGGTGTGCGCACGCAGGAAGGCACGGAAGTCCTGTTGGTTTCGGGCCGGGTGTCCATGGCACCTACCAATGAGGCGGGTCAGGGCATCACCCTCTCCCCCGGTCAACGCGGTTTGCTGGCCCCTGGTGATGCGACGCCTCGCGTGCAGGAATTCACCATGCCCGAAGGATTTGAGTGGTCAGGGCTACTCATTTTCCGCAGCACACCCATGCAGACGGTGGTCGAGCGCCTTTCGGACGCCTTTGACCTGTCCATCTCGGTCAGCGACGATCTGAAAGAAACCCCCCTGACAGGCACCTTCGAGTCCGAGCGGGGAAGTACGACCATCCTCTCCATCATTGCTTCGGCCCTGGGCGCTACGGTTACCGAACGGGCCAACGGTTCCCTGCACGTGCATCGATAGTCCCGGCCGTCGGTCCCGCAACCTGAGGAACGCCCGGTTCACGGACGTTTATAACGGCCGATGATCCTCAAGGACGGGACCCGAATGGGAGTGCGCGCGCAGATCGGTACATTTTTGCTGTTATCCCTTCTGGGAGCCACCGTCGGAGCGGCGCAAACCATCCGTCTGGATTTTTCCGACACGGCCGTCTCGGAGGCACTCGAGACCTATGCCCGGATTACGGGTATCGATGTCGTGCACAGCCCCCTGCTGATAGGGTCCCTGCGTACCTCCTGCCGATATCGCGGGACATCGGAGCGTGACGCACTGATCTGCATCATGTCCGGTCACGATTTCCGGGTCGAAGCGATTTCCAGGACCCAAGCGGTGTTGATTCCCATGACAACGGACAGCCGGCAGGCTCCCTCTGTTGCATCCCGCGTTCTGAGTGGCTTCGTACGGGATGCGGTAACAGGCGAGTCCCTGCGTGGCGCGCACGTCATATTACCGGGCGTGGGTACGGGGACGACAACCAATGAAGCCGGTTTTTTTGCCTTCCCGGGTATGGGAGATCAGCCCGTTGCCGTGGCCATTACCTATCTGGGGTACGAT
>JAFMNH010000160.1 GCA_017859335.1 Rhodothermales bacterium
CGGTAATATCCTCTCATACCGATGCCTGATATCATTTCAATACCTCAGGGAAACCTCGACCGCAGTTATAGCGAACGACTACTGGAGACGTACCTGTTGAAGTTTGACCGTCAGGCTACGCGACGAGCCTATCGATCTGACCTGGTTGATTTCTTTGGAACTGAGGATATCACCCTGGAGATGGTGCTGGATATTTCCTTTGTTCATGTCAACCAATACATCGCTTCTTTGGAGGCCGGAGGCGCGAAAGCAACGACCATCCGACGCCGCGTGGCCGCCATTCGCGGATTCTTTGACTGGCTGGAAGCTCTTGGAGCCATTGAGAAGAATCCAGCCCACAGGCAGTTGATAAGGAAGGTCAAGTCCGTTCGCAACAAGGACCGCGTACTGGTTGTCCTTACCACGGAGCAGGCTAATCAGCTCCTTCATACGGCTGCTGAAACAAATCTGCGGAATCATGCCATGATGGCCACCATGCTGCATTGTGTCCTTCGACGAAGCGAAGTTGCCTCCATGGATGTCGAGCATGTACGGTTGATTGGTAAGTATTGGATCCTGGACCTACCAACCACCAAAGGTGGTGCCGATCAATATGTCAAGATTCCAGAACATGTGGTGGAACTGATCGAGGAGCACAAAGACCACTACGGCATTGCAACCGGTCCGCTGTGGCGCTCGCATGCACGCCGCAATCCGGGTGGTCGATTGACGCCGACGAGCATTTACCGCATCGTGCGAGATACTGCCGTAAAAGCTGGGCTTCCTGACATCGGCGCGCACACCTTGCGTCACACCGGATGCACGTTGGCCATCGACAACGGAGCCAGCTTACAGCAGGTGCAAACGCATGCGCGACACAAACAGATTGAGACCACCATGGTCTACGTTCACCAGCGGGACCGCCTCAGGGACAGCGCAGCCGACTTCATACGGATTGATGATCAAGACAGGCGCAGATGAACGCGAAGAAAGCTCAGACCGTGGACACTGTGATACCGGTCATCGCTGGGCCCACCGCAGTGGGAAAGACTGCCCTCTCCGTTGCGCTGGCAAGAGAGATGGATGCCGAAATTGTATCCGCAGACAGTCGGCAAATCTACGCGCCGTTCCGGATCGGAACGGCGCGTCCTACGACCGAGGAAATGCAAGGTGTTCCCCATCACCTCATGGGAGTTTTGCCCCTTGAGGCTGCGTATTCAGCTGGACAGTTCGCCGAACGCGCCAAACGCATCATTCCCGAGATCCTGGACAGAGACAAAAAGGTTATCGTCGTCGGCGGCTCTACGCTCTACGTCCACGCCTTGATCGAGGGGCTTTCCGACATTCCTCAAGTCGACGGCAGCATCCGGGATACCCTCAATGGGGACCTCGAACAACGAGGGTCTGATGCCCTTCACGCAGAGCTTCTTTCTGTGGATCCCGACTTTGCCCGGACACTGGACCCCACCAAGTCACAGCGCATCATCCGCGGACTCGAGGTGTATCGGGGCACGGGTAAGCCCCTCTCCCATTTCCACACGCCTCCACCCCTTCCCGACCAGGCATTCAAACTGTTCGTCCTTCGCACGGAGCGGGACATATTATACCAGCGGATTGATGAGCGCGTAGACACCATGCTTCGCGACGGCCTTGTTGAGGAGGTTCGAGCTGCATGGGAAACTTCGCCCGATGCCACCCTCAACGCTTGGCGAACCATCGGATATCAGGAACTCATCCCATGGCTCTCTGGAGAAAGACCTTTCGAGGAGGCCATTCGCCTGCTCAAACGCAATTCACGCCGCTACGCCAAGCGCCAACTCACCTGGTATAAACGCTACCCAGAAGCCATCTGGCTCGACACGTCTGTACAACCTATCGAAGATCAGGTTCGGGCGGTCCTTGAAGCCATCAGATCGTAAGCACGATCCCGATGCGACGACCGCCATTTTCATACACAACCTCGTCCGCCATGCGTTCGATCAGGAAGATCCCACGACCGCCATCTTCGAGCAGGTTCTCGCTCGCAAGTGGATCAGCGATGGCATCGCGGTCAAACCCGTCGCCTTCATCCTCAACCCAGCATTCCGTTCGGCTGTCATCATGCCTGAATTCAATTGTCACCCGCTTGGATGGATCATTGCCATTACCGTGTTCAATGGCATTTGAAACGGCCTCGCTTACCAAAAGGACACCCACGAAAACGCGATCTGAGTCAGAAAGGAGCGATGCATAGAAGGACTCGGCTGCATCGACAACCTTCTCAAGTTCTTCGAAGCGACTGGCAATGGTAATCCGCATACCGGACTGGCCAGGGTCATGGGAGTAGGAAATGGGCGAAATGAAATGTAAAACAGATTCTGTCAACTTACCGTTATCCGATAGGTCATCCACTCATGACGGCAGTGAGCATGCTGGCCAGCCTGCGGGCTCCTTCCCTTCGGTCATACTGCTGAATCCATGCTTCAGAACCTCGTGACAAACCTCCGTTGTGCGCCTCGTTCAGGAGCAACGTGAGAATGCTGATCACCGCATCGATATCCTCCGGGTCAGCAATATAGGCTGGTCCATATCCTTCGAGTGCCTTGCGCACTTCCCCTTCCGGAACCAATGCCAAAATGGGCTTGCGTGAGCCCATGTAGTCGAACAGTTTGCCTGTCGATATCATGTGGCCGCCCGGTTGGCTCCCTACGGTCATCCAGAGGATATCTGCCTGTACCAATTCGTCGGCCGTGTCCCGGTGATTCTTGTAGCCGGTCCGAACCACACTTGATTCCAGGTTCAATTCCTTGATCAATGGGACTTTCTCTTCCGGAAAAAGCCCGACAAAGCGTATTTCGAGCCGCTCAGCCAACTCCTTATCCTCGCCTGCCAGAACGGAAACGGCGCGCAGAAGCGTATCAGGCTGCTGAGCACCATAGAACATCCCTGCGTAGACCAGGCGAATCTTTTCGCCATCCTTCTTCGTGATCCTGTTATGCTCGAAGTCTGCAGGGTCAAATCCCTGAGACACAACGCGTACATCAGCCTGTGGCCGGCGTTGTCTGATCAGGTGGGCAATGCTTTCGTTTATGGTCAAGACCAGGGCGCTTCTTTCCAGAATGGCGCGCTCCTTATTGATATGCCAGCGTTTGTGCAGCTGCGTCGGGTAGAAGTGACGGGGGTTGTCTATCCAATCGTCACGATAATCGAGTACATGGGGCACCTCTAGTTGGGTGGCCAGAGCATCGCCGACCATCAGGGCCGTGTAAGGCGGGGCACTGGAAAGCACAACATCTACAGGACCTGACTTGGACACCTCGTCAAAAGCCGCTTGCGCCGATCGAAACCACCTCCGCTTATTGTCCGGCAGGAAGAACAAGCCTGTGACAAAGGTCAGCAGTCTGCGTTT
>JAFMNH010000161.1 GCA_017859335.1 Rhodothermales bacterium
TAGAGCACTATTTGGTCGATGGAGTAGAGCTGGCCTTTCTTCCGAATCTGAGAACCTTGCGCCTGCGCATGACCAGCACGCGTACGGACCATTCGGGACACGAGGCCATGGATCGGCTTGAAGCGTTCATAAGAGAACGTGCCGGCAAGTGGATTTACGGCGAGGGAACCGAAACGCTCGAAGAAGTGCTGGGACGACTGCTTCAGCAGGAAGGCTGGACGGTGGCTACTGCCGAAAGCTGCACCGGAGGGTACGTAGCCCATCGGCTGACGAATGTGCCCGGGTCCAGTGCCTGGATCCTTGGCGGCATTGTCAGCTATGCCAACAGCGTGAAGCAGGAGCAGCTGGGTGTTCGCACGGAGACCTTGAAGGCCTTTGGAGCTGTGAGCAAGCAGACGGCCTGCGAAATGGCCGCAGGGGTCCGGGAGCGTCTCGGTTCCACGATTGGACTCGCGCTGACAGGCATCATGGGACCTGGAGGAGGCTCGGTCGAGAAACCGGTCGGAACGCTTTGGATGGGCATCAGCAGCCCTCTCGGTACCCGGGCCTTGAAACTGCAGCTGGGCACGGATCGAGTCAGGAACAAGGAGAGGGCTTCAACGGCTGTCCTGGATCTGCTGCGCCGGGAATTGCTCCGAATGACAGGAACCTCCGTGGATGCTGACGACGGTTTGTGGAACAACTGAATCCACGACAGAGCGATGCGACGGCACAGGCATTCCGGGTGAGCCAGGATACATGTGACATATACTTGTCACACCTGGCCACGTATGTTGATACATGACAGAGGCTTGTCCCCCAACGGGCAGCTGACGGGCCCGCCTGGAAAAAATTATGGGTTCAGGTTACGTGCATATATATAGTGTGTCACATATATTGCACAGTATCCGGGGCAGGCGTTGACATCCGGATACCACTTTTCAACATGGGTTGAATGTCATTGGTCGATTCGGGAAGCTGCGGGCTATCCTTGACAACGACACGGGACATCCTCCACAAACACAGAAAGACATGAGCACGCAGGACGCGGCCAAGCAACGAGCATTGGATCTGGCTCTGAAACAGATTGAGAAATCTTTCGGGAAGGGCGCCATCATGCGCCTGGGAGACGAGCCGCAAGACAGGATTGCATCCATCTCTACGGGTTCCTTGCTCCTCGACTCTGCACTGGGTATCGGGGGCGTTCCCCGAGGTCGGATCGTGGAGATCTTTGGTCCAGAGTCTTCAGGAAAAACGACGCTTGCCACCCATATCATCGCCGAGGCCCAGAAGTCCGGTGGTGCCTGTGCATTCATCGACGCGGAACACGCCTTTGACGCAAGCTACGCCCAGAAGTTGGGTGTGGATACCGACGATCTGCTGGTATCCCAGCCGGATACGGGAGAAGATGCGCTCAACATTTGTGACACCCTGGTCCGAAGTGGGGCCCTGGATGTCATCGTGATCGACTCGGTAGCGGCCCTCGTACCCCGGGCGGAAATTGAAGGGGATATGGGTGACAGCCATGTCGGCTTGCAGGCACGCTTGATGAGCCAGGCGCTTCGAAAGCTTACCGGTACGATCAACAGAACGAAGACGGTTCTGATTTTCATCAACCAGATACGTATGAAGATCGGGGTCATGTTCGGAAGCCCTGAAACTACCACGGGGGGGAGGGCGCTCAAGTTTTACTCGTCTGTGCGCATGGATATACGACGTATCGGAGCCATCAAGGATGGTACGGAAGTAGTTGGAAACCGCACCCGGGTCAAGATTGTCAAGAACAAGGTGGCCCCTCCGTTCCGAGAGTCAGAGTTTGACATTATATACGGTGAAGGGATTTCCTCCTTGGGCGAACTGATCGATGTTGGTGTAGCGCATGATGTTATCACCAAGTCAGGATCCTGGTTTTCGTACGGCGACATAAAGATTGGACAGGGCCGGGATGCCACGAAGGCGTGGTTGCGGGATAATGATTCCCTCAGGGTAGAGATAACGGATCGGGTCAAGGAAATCTTGGGTCTCCTTCCAGCCCCCTCCAATGGCGTGGCAGAGGACATGCCCGCTGAGGTGTGATCGATGCCGGGGCACTCTTTTTGCGGCAGTCATGTGCAGCGCGGGGCCATCCGGCCCCGCGCTGCCTCATTGCTGCTCCTCTTGGTTCTGTGTGCAGGTTGGACCGGCCCGACGGCCAACGGGCAACATGCGACCCACACGGAATCGGCTGTGGTATACAGGGGGTTCGAGGGACTACCACAGGATCGGGACACGCCCGATGTTACAGTGCTACGGTGGGTCAACAGGCGCACCGCTCCCGTTTTCACCCATTGGATGAGCCTTGCGGATGCCAGCTTTTATCCCACAGTCTACGCGTCGGTGCCCGTTTGGTGGGGGGTAGCTTATACGACCGATCTCGTGTCAACCACGGAGGCCATGGCCTACACCGCAGGTTGGTTGGCGACTGCAGGCTCCACCATTCTGCTGAAGCGTCTCATTGGACGGGAACGGCCGTTCGTCTCCCATTCCGATCTCGTCATCCGCTACACAGAGGCCGAGCTGGATGCGTTGGGGCGCAGGGCCTCGATGCCGTCCGGGCACAGCTCGATGTCGGCTTTTACGGCTACGTTTCTGGTCCTCAAAGTGTCAAACCCCGTCATTCGTGCAGGAAGCGCCCTCTGGGCTTCCTCCGTAGCCGTGTCGCGGGTCTGGAACGGCGTTCATTTTCCGAGTGATACCGTTGCCGGGTTTGCTCTGGGTACAGGTCTCGCGGTACTTACACGTCAATTTGATTAGCCAGCTGCTGCGCCTCAATGAATACGAAGGAGGCAACCAAGCCGTAAGGCCTCCGTTTGATGGGATGTCATATCCTATCCCTTCAAAAGCACTGATGTTCGCCCGCCTATCTGTTCTCGTCCTCGGATTATTCCTGGTATCCGCAGCGAGTGTCCTGGGGCAGCATACTACCGAACGATTGGTCAGCGGCGTGGTGTTGGACCAATCCACTGATGAGGCGCTGCCAGGCGCTTCCATCCAGATCGAGGGCACGTATCGGGGCACGATTACCAACGCCGAAGGTGCGTTTGAACTGCGCCTGCCCACTGATGAGGCAGTGCTCGTCGTTCGTTTCATCGGATACGCCTCTCAGCAGGTCTCCGTATCCCCGTCTGATACCTTGCTTCGCATTGTGCTGCCGCCATCAAGCGTCAGCCTTCCGGAGATCACCATAACCGGGAAAGACCCTGCCGTTCGCATCATGCGGCGCGTGATTGAAGAGAAAACGGTGTGGCTGGCGGAGTTGAAAACGTACACAGTCACCGCTTACAACCGCTTCCGTATGGAAAACGATACGG
>JAFMNH010000162.1 GCA_017859335.1 Rhodothermales bacterium
GGTATTCGTGAACTGGAACGGTGGTGACGTCTCTGACGGTACACTCGACGCCGTTGACTGTGACGCCGGTGAGTGTATGCCCGAAGACGGTACGGTATTCCGCGTCGAAACCACGAAGCCGAACCAGCCTGGCGACATGTTCTCCATGTCGACGGACGGACTTGGCGCTCGTGCACGTACGGAAGCTGAAAACCGTGCTGCTATCGATGAGATCGGTATCACGCCCAACCCATACAAAGGCGCTTCTTCGTACGAAGTAAGTCAGCTTGTTGATCAGGTTCGTTTCACGAACATGCCCAACCAGGCAACCATCCGCATCTTCACCGTTGCAGGTACCCTTGTGCGTACCCTCGAGAAGAACAGTGCAAGCGCAAGCTTCCCCTGGGATCTCACAACGGAAGAAGGCCTGCCCATCGCCAGTGGTATGTATATCATCCACGTCGATACGGAGTGGGGCGAGAAGGTCCTCAAGTTTGGTGTGGTCAAGAAGCGTATTCAGCTCAATACCTGGTAATTGATCAGGACAGGGGTCCCGGCCTCTTGCCGGGACCCTGATGTCCGCTGAATACCAATCATGACAAACTTGATTATTACAAGGAGGAAATTGAATATGAACAAGCTGTCCAGAACTTTTCTGAACGCATTCCTGGTCGTGGTTCTCCTCGGCATGAGTGCGCTGGACGCGAATGCTGGGGATGATCGTCGCCGTGGTACGGCTGGCGCTTCTCAGCTGCTTGTGCCGGTAACGGCACGTAGCGCTTCGCTTGGCGCTTCGATGACGAGTGGACTATCCGGCCTCAACGGCTTGGAAGCCCTCGTATCGAACCCTGCCGGTCTGGCCATGAACCAGGGTACTGCGGCTATCTTCAGCCGCATGAACTACGTTGCTGATATCGGTGTCAACTACTTCGGTGTTGCACAGAGCTTTGGCAACAACAACCTGGCATTCCATGTCAACTCGTGGGACTTTGGTGATATTCCGGTTCAGACCGAACTGTCACCTGAGATCACTTCGGTGACATACAATGCGTCCTTCATCACGGCAGGTCTTACCTACGCTCGTGCTTTCACGGATCGGATCTCTGCCGGTGCCACCTTCAAGCTGGTATCCGAAAACATTGACGATCTGTCCGCGACGGCTGTAGCTGTGGACATGGGTATGACCTACCTCGTTGGCGAAACGGGCCTTCGCCTCGGAGTATCGCTCAAGAATATCGGTACCGATCTTGAGTACTCTGGTGTTGGTCTGACCCAGCAGGTTCGCCTGCCAAGCCAGCCTGGTAACGCCACGAACAACGCACTCGTCTTTGAGAGCGAAGGTGTATCTCTGCCATCGCTCCTCAACTTCGGTGTTGCCTACTCGCGCCAGATGGCCGAGGGTACTGTCGTTACCGTACTGGGTAACTTCCGTTCGAACTCGTTCGATCAGGACCAGTACTCTGGCGGTGTAGAGGTCGGGTTGTTCGACATGGTGTACCTGCGTGGCGGTATGGATATCGTCGGCGACCAGGATCTGTCCTTCTTCACGGGCACCAACCTCGGTGCTGGTGTAGACCTGGACCTTTCCGGAACGCGTCTGCAGGTTGACTACGCTCTGCGTTCAACCGAATACTTCAGCAATGTCTCCATGATCACGGTTGCTGCCGATCTGTAGATCGACACTGCCTGATCGGTAGATAATTGCCGATTGAAATACATTGCGGGGTGGATCTTGCGACCAGTGGTCGCATAAGATCCACCCCGCTTTGTATATAAAGCCATTGGGTCACGCTGGTGGACACATGGTAGGCTAGACCATCCAAGGATGGCTCCCGTCACCAAAGAAGAAGTCTCCTTTTCCGTATGGTTTCTATGCGATCATCCTTTGTAGTGCTGCTGGTAGTTCTACCATTTGCGATTGCGCTGGGATGTTCTACCACGGAAGAACAGCAGATAGAAGACAACTCACCGGCCATTGCTTTCACAAACCTCGGTCCAGAGGCTGAATTTGTAGGTGATGCGGCATGTTTCGACTGCCACGAGGACCAGTATCGTGGATTTCAAGAGCATGGCATGGCCAACTCCTGGTTTCTGCTGACTCAGGATGTAGCCGTTGAAGAGTTCGGTTCTGAAATAGTGGTTGATTCTACCACGGGCCTCCACTATGAAACAGTAGCCTCTGATTCAGGATACTATCAAGTAGAATACTTGCTCGACGAGGACGGTAACCGTGTTCATGAGCTAGCTAGGCACATGGAGTGGGTCGTGGGTTCCGGCACGACGGCAAGAACCTACATGGCGGAGGAGGATGGGTGGTTCTACGAACTACCCGTCACATGGTATACGCAGCAGGGTCGATGGGACTTCAGTCCTGGATACCGTGTAGCCAATAAGCGTTTCGATCGTAAGATTGCAGATCGATGTGTTGTGTGCCACAACAGCTATCCCCGTCCCTTTGAGCAGACACAGGGGATGTACGATGAGATGCCCTCAGGGATTGGCTGCGAGCGCTGCCATGGTCCTGGATCGGAGCATGTAGAGGCGCGATTGGTATCGGATCCCCCGGCGGGACAAGTTGACGTCACGATCGTCAACCCAGCGCATCTTTCGCTCGAACTCCGGATGGATGTGTGCCAGCAGTGCCACCTCAACGGATCTGTCTCGCTGCTTCGAGATGGCGAAGATGCCTACTCCTATCGCCCGTCCCGACCGCTGGAGGACTATGTAGCCCTGTATACGGGTTTGGAAAATGTTCAGGAAGAAGGGATATCCGTGATATCCCATGCTGAACGGATGATGAAGAGCGCGTGTTATACAGAAACCTTGGAGTCACCCAAGCCACTGGAATGCACGACGTGTCACGATCCGCATGATGACTTCCGAACCAAGGGTGATTCGTACTTCAACGTCACCTGCATGAACTGCCACTCAGGCGATCAGTTGGCTTCTATTGACGCTTCTTCAGCTTTGAAGACGCACACGCCGGAGGCTAATTGCATCGACTGTCATATGCCGAAAACGGACTTGGTGGAAGCTCCGCATTCAGCCTTTACGGATCACTACATCCGGGTGGTGGGACAGGAGTCCTTGGAGCCCGAACGTACCGAATCGGAAGATGTGCTTACGGCTCATTTCGAGGCGGATCGAAAGGCAGTGGGAGACGCGCGATTGTATGAGGGCATGGCTTATATCACACGCGGGTTTCAGGGGGGCATGACCGATGTCATGGAGCGTGGCATAGACATCCTTGAAGCCGCCTTTAACGATGGCCTGAGCATGAGTGAGGCGGTTTACCT
>JAFMNH010000065.1 GCA_017859335.1 Rhodothermales bacterium
ACACTGTCGAACTCGACGTTCGCAAACGTGATGAACCGTTCTGGGTAGCGGCCTTCCATGTTTTCAATCCCGGCCTTCAACGTCTCCCTGGACTGACCGGACAGGTTGACCAGCGCGGCCACGTTCATCCCGTCCATTTCAGCAATCAGATTATCGATGGCCTCATCCGTCATCTCCGAAGCCTGGAACCAATGACTGTGGACGTCAACGGACGGATATTTGGAACGCGTGACAATATTCTCTTCCACGACCAGTGTGGAGGTGGGCTCGAACTCTTCTATCGTCATGTCGCCGATATCCTCGGCGCTACCCGGGGAGGAGGATTCCGTGCCACAGGCCGGGAGGAGAAAGATGAGAAGTAGCAAAAAAGAGCGGTTCATGGCTGCGTACTGGGTGGAATATCTGAACCATCGGTGACGGGAAAGGTACGACGCGGTGGTACAGATTCCAGCCTGCTTCGTTTCCATACGCCATGTCCGCTGAGCGCACATCCGAACTTCTGAAGGTCGAACAACCGTTCGAAGTGGTTTCCGAGTTCGAACCCACGGGTGACCAGCCGCAGGCCATCAAGGAACTCATGGAGGGCTTGACGCGCGGAGACGAACACCAGACGCTGTTGGGTGCAACAGGGACCGGGAAGACCTTTTCCATGAGCCACGTCATTGCCCAGCACGGCAAGCCGACGCTCGTGCTGAGCCACAACAAGACGTTGGCCGCGCAGCTCTATGCCGAGTTCAAGCAGTTCTTCCCGAACAACGCCGTTGAGTTCTTCATTTCCTACTACGACTACTACCAGCCCGAGGCGTACATCGTTCACTCGGACACGTACATCGAGAAGGACATGTCGATCAACGAGCGCATCGACCGCCTTCGCCTGAAGGCCACGTCCAGCCTCGTGTCCGGGCGCAGCGATGTCATCGTGGTGGCCAGCGTCTCCTGTATTTACGGCTTGGGATCGCCAGACGACTTCAAGAAGCAGATCGTGCAGGTCAAGGTCGGGGACACCATCCCGCGCAACGATCTCTTGCACGGGCTGTCAGGTATCTATTATGCCCGCAACGATATTGAATTTGCTCCCGGGGCTTTCCGCGTGCGGGGCGATGTGGTTGAGGTCTTTCCAGCCTACTCCGAGGACGAGGCCTACCGTATCGAGTTCTGGGGTGATGAGGTTGAGCGCGTGACGGTATTCGAGCCCATCAGCGGGGATACGATCACGGAGCCACGGTATCTGACCATCTATCCGGCCAAGATTTTCGTGACCCCCAAGGAACAGGTCATGAAGGCCGTCAAGACGATCGAGGAAGAGCTGAATTGGCGATTGGCGGTGCTGCGAGACAACGGCAAGATGCTGGAGGCGCATCGGTTGGAGCAGCGCACGCTGTTTGATCTGGAGATGCTGAAAGAAGTCGGGTATTGCTCGGGCGTAGAGAACTATTCGCGTCACCTGAGCGGGGCCGCCCCAGGCGAACGTCCCAAATGTCTCCTGGACTATTTCCCGGATGATTTCCTGATGGTGGTAGACGAGAGCCACGTCACGCTCCCGCAGGTGCGTGCGATGTACAACGGGGACCGCGCCCGAAAGCTGAACCTGGTCGAGCACGGTTTTCGGTTGCCGTCAGCGCTGGACAACCGCCCCATGACGTTCGAGGAATTCGAGGCGAAGCAGCACCAGGTGGTTTACGTCAGCGCTACGCCAGGTGAATACGAACTGGAGCTGTGTGGCGGCGTGTTCGTCGAACAGGTCATCCGTCCGACCGGCATTCCGGATCCGGAGGTCATCCTGCGGCCTACCAAGAACCAGATCGACGACCTCCTCGAGGAAATCAAGGTGGTCACGGATCGCAACGAGCGCGTCCTGGTCACGACGCTGACCAAACGCATGGCAGAGGACCTGGCCGACTATCTGGACGGATACGGCCTGAAGGTGCGCTACCTGCATTCTGATATTGATGCCCTGGAGCGCGTCGAAATCCTTCGGGGCTTGCGCTTGGGTACGTTTGATGTACTGATCGGCGTGAACCTGCTGCGTGAGGGGCTTGATCTGCCTGAGGTATCCCTCGTAGCTATCATGGATGCAGACAAGGAAGGCTTTCTGCGCTCGGACCGTTCGCTCATCCAGACCGCGGGCCGCGCGGCCCGTAATGCAAAAGGCAAGATCCTGATGTACGCCGATAATATTACGGGGTCGATGCAGCGCATGATGGACGAGACCGACCGTCGCCGCGAGATCCAGGAAGCCTACAACGAGGAGCACGGCATCATTCCGCGAACGGTCAAGAAGTCGATCGAGCAGATCAACCAGGGCACGGCCATCGCCGACGAGAAATTCCAGGATGGAGGACCCGCCTCGCAGTACTACGATGGACCAGATCCACACCGCAAGGTGGCCGACCCGATCATCAAGTACCTGACCGACGATCAGAAGCGCGACCTCGTCAAGCAGATGCAGGAGGAGATGCTCGAAGCGTCCAAGAACCTGGAGTTTGAGAAAGCTGCCGAGCTGAGGGATTCCATTTTGCAGATCGAAAACAGCCTGGAATGATGTACCGAATCCTGCTTATTGCCATCCTTACCCTGCCCTCCATGTCCGTCCGGGCGCAGGTTGAGCCGTGCGCATCGCTTTCCCTGTACTGCATCGACCTTGTGCCGCGCCCGGAATTCAGAGAGGTCAGCGGGCGGGTGGATCTGGCACGGGCAGCAAGCGCCTTCGGGCTGGCCGTTACCCGTGATGGAAAGGTGCGCTACCGGTTGATTGCACAGGTTGACGGTCTGCCTGATCCATCAACGCTCGGTCCGTATACGCGGTACGTGTTGTGGGCGATGCCGCTGACACTGTGGCCCATGACCAACATGGGCGATGTCTCGAATGGAAAGCAGGAACTGGGCGAGGTCAGTTTGAACAAGTTCATGCTGCTCCTGACTGCCGAGCCGGACGGGGACCTTGAGGAACGCACAGGTCCGATCGTGTTGCGTGGTCGATCGCCATCGAGCCGACTTGAGCCCCACGACATGTTCCAGGTATCGGCTTTTGCCGATCCGGCGGACATGCCGGGTGGTCGTTCGGGTAGCGGAGGGCACCAACATCATCAGATGATGGCCTCATTCGCGGGACCATCCGGACCCGCCATGCACCCCGGCGTGGCCATGATGGATGCGATGATGACGCTTAGTCCGAGCGAGCCGGAATGGTTGCCTGCTGCGGCCGGCGATCCGTCCGGACTCCCAGAGGCGCGCCCACGCGAGGTGCTGAACCTCTCTGATGGCGACCACATCGAGCTGCATGCCTACCCCGTCCGGAAACGGATTGCCGGCCGCGAATTCGCCATGCTGGGCTATAATGGGCAGATTCCAGGCCCATTGCTCGCAGTGGAATCAAATGTAACTGTAAAAGTTACATTCAAGAATGATGCGCCCTTTGCCAGTTCGATCCACTGGCACGGCCTCAGGCACGAGAACCGATTCGACGGCGTGCCGGGCATGACGCAGGACCCGGTGCCGCCCGGCGGCGTGTTCGAATACGAGGTCACGTTCCCGGATGCCGGCATCTACTGGTACCACCCGCATCACCGGGAAGAGGCCCAGCAGGAGCTGGGATTGTACGGCAACATGCTGGTCCTGCCACCGGATGACTCGTACCTCCCACCGGCCGACCGGCAGGAAGTCCTCGTGCTCGACGATTTCCAGATTGGCCCCGGCGGACAAGTGCCCTTCGGCGAGCAGAAAACCAACTTCGCCCTCATGGGCCGCTTCGGCCGTACGCTGCTCATCAACGGAGAAGAGCGCCCGACCTTCGAGGCGCGCGTCGGGGAGCGTATTCGCTGGTTCGTGACAAACGTGTCGAACACGCGAACGTGGAATGTGTCGGTCGACGATCACGCCCTCGAACTCGTCGCCTCTGACCTGAGCCCCTACCTCGATCCCATCTGGGAGGAGAGTATTACCATGGCGCCCGCCGAGCGCTACGTGGCCGATCTGTATCCGGAGGAGCCGGGCCGTTATCCCATCGTCAACCGTATCCAGTCGCTCGACCACACCCGCGGCATGTTCTTCCCGGAAGTTGACACGCTGGGGTGGTTGGAGGTGCAGCCCTCTTCGGGTGATGCCACTGGGCGTCCTGCCGACCGAACGCCTGCTCAGAAAGCCCTGGCCGCCGACCTTGCGCGCCATGCAGAATGGCACGACAAGACACCCGACAAAGCCATCGACCTGCTGCTGCGCACCGAAGGCCTGCCGCCGCTGGTGGAGTGGATCCTGCGTGCCGACCAGTCCTATTTCCTGCCCGTGGAGTTCTCCGACACCATGCCCATGATGAACTGGAGCTCGACTGGCAATGAGGTGGAGTGGGTCATCCGTGAGCCATCCACGGGCCGTGAGAATATGGCCATAGAGTGGACCTTTGAGCGTGATAGTGTCGAGAAGATTCGCATCACCAACCGCCGGGACAGCCAGCATGCCATGCAGCATCCCATTCACCTGCACGGTCAGCGCTTCCTGGTGCTCTCCTACAACGGGCAGCCCGTAGAACACCCCGTTTGGAAGGATACCGTCCTCATCCCGACCGGCATGACAGCGGATATCCTGGTCGAGTTCACCAACCCCGGCCACTGGATGATCCACTGCCACATTGCAGAGCACTTGGAGACGGGCATGAAGATGGCCTTCCGGGTGAATTGAGAGTCGTGTAGCCCGTGGTGGGTTCAGTCCGGTGTGGGCATGGCGGTTCGAACGCTTGCACCCACGACCCGGAATCGCCTATCATCGGTTATCCCATCCACTCATCCTGCGCTCCCGCCATGCGTCGCCTGACTACCCTACTCTCTCTCATCGTCCTGTTCGTCCTTCCTTCTTCGGCTCAGGACTGGCCAGATAGTTTTGATGCGTTCATGGCGGTGGATGCCGCCTCGGTCGTCATCGAGAATGTGACGGTCATTGACGGTACGGGCAACGCCCCTGTTGAAGGGCAAACCGTGCTGATACAGGATGGCGTCATCCGGGGTGTCGGGTCAGACATCTCGATTCCGGTGGGCGTCCACACCATCGACGGCACGGGAAAGACCCTGATTCCCGGCTTGATCGGCCTGCATAACCACACCTTCTACACCACCAGTCAACGCCGTATCCAGCTGGACGTGACCGCGCCACTCTTGTACTTGGCCTCGGGCGTGACCACCATCCGGACGACGGGTAGCTACGCGCCGTATTCGGAGCTCGAACTCAAACGAGCCGTCAACAACAGGGAGCGTATCGGTCCGCGTATGTTTGTAACGGGGCCCTACATCACCGGGGGAGAAGGATACACGTACATGACGCGTCTGGATGGCCCTGAGGATGCCCGTCGCGTGGTTCGCTATTGGGCTGAAGAAGGCGTGGACTGGTTCAAGGCCTACAATCTGATTACGCGCGACGAACTGGCGGCCGCCGCCGACGAAGCGCACCAGATGGGGGTCAAGGTCACCGGCCACCTTTGCTCGGTGTCCTTCCGCGAAGCCGTTGCTGCCGGCATTGACAACCTTGAGCACGGCTTCTTTACCAACACGGACTATGACGAGGACAAGCCCCTCGATCAGTGTCCGTCGGATTTCCGGGAGAGCCTGCTCGATGTGGACATGGCCGGCGACGACGTGCAGACCACCTTCCGCGAAATGAATGAGGCCGGTGTCGGTATGACCTCGACCTTGGCCGTGTACGAATTGTATGTGCCGAACCGTCCGCCCCTCGAGCAGCGGGTTCTCGACGCGATGTCACCCGAGGTACAGAAAGAGTACCTGCAGACGCGCTCGAACATTGCCGACCAGAACTCCCAGCTATGGAAAGACCTGTGGGTGAAGGCGCTCGAATTTGAGAAGGCTTTTGTCGAAGCCGGAGGCTTGCTGGCCTCCGGTGTGGATCCAACGGGGTACGGCGGCGCATTGCCGGGCTACGGCGATCAGCGCAACTACGAACTCCTGCACGAAGCCGGCTTTTCGACG
This sequence comes from Rhodothermales bacterium, assembly GCA_017859335.1. GTDB lineage: Bacteria > Bacteroidota > Rhodothermia > Rhodothermales > UBA10348 > JAAZVD01. The sequence goes on from JAFMNH010000065.1 coordinate 5,970, forward strand.
CCCGAAGTCGTCCAGATCATGACGCTCAACGGTGCCCGCATCCTGAGCATTGACGAGGAAACGGGCTCCATCGAAGCGGGCAAGCACGCCGATCTGGTCCTCATCGATGGAGATCTGGCATCCGATCCAGCCCTGATCCGAAATGTAGAGATTGTCTTCCGCGATGGCGTCGGGTTCGACTCGGCTGCCATCATCGACTCCATCGAGGGGACCGTGGGCGTGCGATAGTACACAGTGCGTCGGACCGGTCTCAGATCATCCCCAGGATACCCACGCGGATCATGGCTACGGCTATAGCGGCCAGGAAGAGGCTCGTTACCTTGGCCACGGCCTTGGCTGTATTCTTGCCGAGCTTGAGCAGCAACGCGGGTCCATAGAGAAAGCCGATCGTAATCAGGGTCAGGTTCGTTAAGAGTGATACACTCGTGGGCAGGTAACCGAAACTTTGCTGGCTTACCAGGATCGTTGTGATGGCCGCGGGTCCAATCGTGAGCGGAATACCGATGGGAACGATACCGATGGATGAATCGCTATCGTCCTCGGGTGCACGCCGCTGGAAGTCCCCGAAGATCAGGTCCGTAATCGATAGTACCAGCAGAATCAGTCCACCCCCAACGCGCAGGTCGTTGACTGTAATGCCGAGAGTCTGGAAAATGATATCACCCGCAAACAGGATGAGCATCGCTACGGCGAATGCCGTCGACGAGGCCTGAAAGACCAGTTTGCGACGCGCTTTGATGCTGAGTCCGTCCGTGAGGCCCATGAAGATGGGTAGGACCCCGGGCAGGTTCATGGCAACAAAAAGCGGTAGGAATGATTCGATGTAGGGTGTCATGGGACGTCTATTTGGCGTAACCCGAACGACCGACTGAAAACGAGAATCGCAGCGATCCGGGCGGACTGATCATACACCCCGGACAAGGACACTACACAGGCCATGAAACAACTTCTCACAACGTTATTATTCGCATTCCTGCTGCTCTCGGTGACAGCCTGTCAGGAAACCATGGACCTCGATGATTCACCGGACGCTGTTCTGGCTTTCGATCCGATTGCCATGGGGCATAGTGGGACCGTACGGGATACGATTGAGGTCATTCTCAGGGACGAGGCCGCACTCCAGGACGCCCTTCAAAAAGTCAGGCCCCTGGGAGAAATCCCCGAGATCGACTTCCAGCAATACATGGTGGCCTTGATTGCCATTCCCACGGAATCCGGAGGCTATATCGTCGAGGTGCAGTCAGTCGAACAGACGGGGGATGAGATTACCGTCAACTACGTTTTCAACGTACCGGCTCAGGACTGCATTACGGTTCAGGCCCTTTCCTTGCCGCATCAGATCGTGCGGATTCGCCGGGCTGAGGGCCGTGTTACCTTCGAGCAGGAGCGGAAACGCTATCTCTGTGGCATGTAGACCACGAGTGACCCTCAGCGCAAGGGCTGTTTGACTTGGATCGTGATCCACCGAGCGCTCAGTGGCACGCTACGTGGTAGGAGACTCGGATGCATCACGTTGGATACCTTCCAGCGTGGGATGTGCCACACGCTCGTCCGTCTCGATTTTTCCGTCACGCAGCCGCACAATGCGCCGGGCGTGTTGGGCAATATCCTCCTCGTGCGTTACGAGGAGGATGGTATTGCCTGCCTGGTGGAGCGCCTCGAACAGGTGCATGATTTCCACACCCGTTTTTGAATCGAGGTTTCCCGTGGGTTCGTCCGCCAGAAGGATGGAAGGATTGTTGACCAGGGCCCGAGCCACGGCTACGCGCTGGCGTTGACCTCCGGAAAGTTCATTCGGCTTATGGTCCATGCGGTCTCCGAGACCGACTGACCGCAAGGCGTCCGCAGCCATCTCCCGACGCGTGGAGCGAGGATGACCGGCGTAGATCAGGGGTAGTTCAACATTCTGTAGACAATCCACGCGCGGAAGCAGGTTGAACGTCTGGAAGACAAAGCCGATTTCCCGATTACGCGCTGCCGCCAACTCGTCATCATCCATCTCGCTTACATCCTGTCCATTCAGGATGTACGTACCGCTCGAGGGCACATCGAGACAACCGATGATATTCATCATCGTGGACTTACCCGAGCCCGAGGGGCCCATGATGGCCACGTATTCGTTCGGGTAGACCTGTAGATTTGCCCCGTCGAGGGCACGCACGGTTTGCGTCCCCATGGTATAGGTACGGTGGACGTCCTCCAGGACAATGACCGGCTGCTGCTCGTTCATACTCTTCTGCGTTTACGGGTCCCTGTCAATTACTGGCCATGCGGACAGGACCGTCTTCTTCCCGCTCTTCGACCAACTCGCCGGGCTCAAGTGTACGGGATACGGCACGATAGGGACCGGTAACCACCCGGTCTCCAACGCTCAGGCCCGAGAGGATAACGTAGTGAGAGTCATCTGCGATGCCCGTCTCCACTTCCTGGATGCGAACCCGGCTCTCGTCAGCTACCACGAATACAACGCGGCGCAGGTCTTCTTCGCCTGGTGTGCGAAGGGAGTCGGCAATGCCACCGTGCTCCACATCAAGCTGCATGAAGTCGCGCACGGTCACGGCCTGAATCGGAACGGTTGTGGCATCGTCCACCGTGTGGGTGAAGATGTCCACCGTACCGCTCATTCCGGGTCTGAAATTGGGCATCTCCAAGGAGGCAACGGGCAGTTCATTATCCATCACCACATCATCTACCCCGCTCTCATCAAAGGAGACATTATGCGGGTCGAGAATGCGGATCTTGACCGGGAAATTCGTTATCTGCTCCTGGCTGCCAGATCCCGTGACCCGCGCCGAGTTGGCAATCTCGGTAACGATCCCGTTGAAGATGCGCGTCGGGTAGGCATCGATCTCCATGGCTGCCGTGTCGCCAACGGCCACGTTCACGACGTCGTTCTCATTGACGTTGACCACCATCTCCATCTGGTTCAGCTTGGCCACGCGCATCATCTCGGTACCGGTCATCTGGGTGGTACCGACGACACGTTCGCCCAATTCGACGGCCAGGATGGAAATGGTCCCGTCCATGGGCGCGTAGATTGTGGTCTTCGAAAGTTGCTCGCGCGCCTCCTTCAGTCGGGCCTCTGCAATGCGCACGCTGTATTGGGACGCCTCGTAGGAAGCTTTCATGGTCTCAAACCGCGTATCGGCTGACTGGAAGGCTGCCTCAGAGATGGCACCTGATTCGTAGAGTGCCTGTTGGCGATTGCGTTCCAACTCTGCGTTCAGGAGGTCCGCCCGGCGTTGTGCCTCATTGGCTTTGGCTTGTAGTACCGATGCTTCGGCTTGATCAAGCTGCGCCTGGTAGAAGTCTGGCTTGATACGGGCCAAAAGCTGTCCTTTGGTCACGCGATCCCCTTCGACGATGGGGAGCTCCACGATTTCACCGGATACATCCGGGCTGATCCGCACCTCGATTTCCGGCTGGATATTTCCCGATGCCGTGACGAGCTGTGTAACCGTGCGACGTTCAACCTCCGATAATTCCACCTGCGTAGCCCGTTCCTTTCCGCCTACCAGGCCGGAGGCACGAAGGCCCACAATGGCAACAACAGCGATGACGACCAGCACGATGAGCAGGGTCAGGATGCGTTTCGTAGCGCTCTTTTTTTTAGCCATGACGCGGGTTTGATTCGGTGGTTGGCGTGAGGAGAGGACCGTGAATGTCAGCGGTCTACTCCATGCACGCTCAGTTGAAAAGTGGTTGACTCGGATCCAGCACGCCCTGATAGTATTCGATCAGGCGATGTTGGAAGTGGAACTGGAAAACAGCTTGTGCACGCTGACTGGACGCATTGACGAACTGTGATCGCGCCTGCTGGAGTTCGACCAGCGTAGAGGCGCCCACTTCGTAGCGTTCCTCCTCGACCTGAAGGGCCTGGTCGGCTGCCTGGAGGCTTTTCTGCGTGACATCGAGCCGCTTTACGGCAATCTGATAGTCGAGATAGGCCTGTCGCACCTCGATGGCCACGTTCTGCTGGGCATTCTCCAGGTCGAGGCGCGCGTTGCTGAACTGCACCTTGGAGGATTCAATGCTTCGCTTGGTATTCAGGCGATTGAAAAGCGGAATCTGCAGGCTGAGGCTCAGGCGCTCGGAGCGGTTGTTCTGCAGCTGCGTGTTGAAATCGTCCCGCTCGTTGGCCGACGTGTATCCGGCACCGTGGCTCGCACTCAGGTTGAGCGAGGGCAGATATCCCGAGCGTGCAGCACGAATGCTTTGTTCGGCGGCATCGATCGAGGCCTCCTGCGCCCGGATGTCTGCCCGGCGCTCGAAGGCGCTGACCAGCAGGTTTTCCGGGTCGTATGAGCGCACATTGAGGGGAAGCTCCGAGGGGTCCGGAGCAATGAAGCGGTATTCTGAGAGCGGATCGAGCTGGAGCACCTGGATCAGACGCGTCTTGGATACCTGGAAGGTGGACTCGGCCGTCAGGAGCTGGGATTCGGCATTGGCCAAGGTGGCCTGCTGCTGGTACAGGTCTGAAATGGCGCGTGATCCGACATTGACGAACTCCTGGATCTGGTCCAGCAGTTGCTGTTGGGCTTGCACGTCCTCCTGGCGGATGCGGATGTTTTCCTCGGCCAGGATGACATTCAAGTAGGTTGAGATGACATTGAATACCACGGTCTGCCGAGTACGCTCCATCGCATATTCCTGCGATGCCAGCTGCGCTCGTGCGGCGTTCAGACCTGCGATGTCGGCAAATCCATTGAACAGGTTGATGCCAGAGCTGACACCATAGTTGAAGCCGTCAGTCGAGGTATTCCTGAGCTGTCCGACCGTCTGGTCGAACTGGAGACCGTAGTTGCGGTTGGCTCCCGTGCTGAGGTTCAGGTTCGGCAGAAAGTCAGCCTGCTCGGATTTTACCGTCAGCTCCTGAAGATCAAGGTTGTTCTCGGCGCGCTTGATGGCAATGTTGTTTTCAAGCGCAATCTGGACCGCCTCGTTGAACGTGACGTCACGCATCTGCTGGGCATGTCCCCGGGGGGCAACGAACAGGGCAACGAAAGACGTCAGAAGAAGAAGTGCCGCGAGGTGCCGACGTGCGGCAGCGTCAAGACGGAACAGGGCAATACTGGAGGTCATGTCTTCTGGAATGTTAGGTGCTGAGAGGAGCGTACCAAGTGATGGCGTCGGGCTCGGCCGTGGAGGTTCATCAGAACAGTAAGCGCGATGCATAACGCATTCGGTTGGACGGTTTCGAGGCAACGTTCATTCCTGAGTGGAAATCCGACGCCGATTGTTGCGGAAGCTCCTTTGTGCAGTAGGACATCCAGTGTGGCTCCGTTTGGTCAGGATAGCCCCGTTTATTCAGCCAAAGCCGTGTACGGGAGGTATTCAGGTGGGTTGCGCGAGGCTGGCAAAGAGATGTACCGGCCACGAAGATTCGTGCAATCTTGGTATGACGGGTGGTCGGACGCCCTCTCTGTAACCCGTCGCCTTGTGAGGCGTAGGTGTCGCCTGTCACCGTCATCAGACCGCTGTGTCCGTGCCACGCCCGTTTTTTCTTGTCGCTTTCCTTGTTCTGGGCAGCTTGCCGGCCTCAGCTCAGCCCCGTAATGGATTATTGGTACCGCCGACATTGAACGATGCAGAGCGGGAAGCGCCATTCATCTATCTGGCGGAAGGCAATCAGTTCGAATATCGAATTACGCATACCAGGAATGGTGAACCCGTTGACCCGGCCTTTCTCCGCTTTACTGTGACAGAGGCCCTCAATCCGGTTGCTGGCGCAGATGACTTCTCCATTATTGTCCAGACCTATTCGGAGGACAACCTCGTCCGGCAGGCACAGTGCTACCTGCGTCAGCAACGTGGGCGTATCCACCTGATGGGGGCCTCTGCCATGGGGTCGTCCGATTGCAACTGGCAATCTCCTTTCTCCCAACAGGATATGCAGATCGTCGAGGAAGCAACGGCTGTCAGTGTGGGCGGCCAGATGGTTGACGTGTCCTCAAGAGGAACGTACGAACACTTCTGGGGCGATCAGAACGGTGACAATGGATTCATTTCGTTCCGCTACGCTGAGGGCCTCGGATTGTATCGATTCGAGAGTCGCACGACGGACTCGCCCATGGCTGACAACCCGGCGCACGTGGAATGGCTCGGTGAGCTGCAGTACGCCCGTGTTGAAGGCGTCGAGTACGGTGTTTCAATGGTGCGCGAGCGCTTCGGCGTTACCGACATCGATGCGCGCCTGTCACCGGCGAACTAGGAAGGCCGGGCGGGACCTGATCGTCCGATCTACTTGTCCCCCGGCGCCAGTGCATCCCATTCTGCCTGCGTGGCCTCGGCCATCTGATTCTCCATCAGCATGAGCCAACGGCCGTCTTTTTTGATGGACAGCGCAGTGAAGTGCACCATCGCCCCTGATGTGCCCTGGTCATTTTCGGATTGGTAGTGGAAAATGCCTTTCTCCCAAGCCGTGGTCTCGCTGAGGAGGCGTTGTGAGAAACGGAAGGCCACGGAAGCGGTCATGTCTCCGACGGCCGTGGCCTCGAAGCCTGGCTGCCAACCGGCCAGAGCCGTTTGTAGCGGCACGGATTGGTTGCTGGATGCAAATACCAAGACAGCATCCGGGTGGTAGGCGGCGGCGTAGCCTTCGAAATCACCCTCAGCTACGGTTCGGGAGACTTCGGCCCAGTAGGCATTCAGTTCATCAATGACGGTTTGTGATGCGGCAGGGAGCGCCGTACAAGCCAAGAGAAAAAAAGCTGTGGTCAATCGTTTCATGGCGGGTTTGGAATGAAGTGGAAGATCTTACCGTGCTTGACTGGATTCAGTTAGATCCATGTAGTCGTCGCAGAATTGATCCAGGAGCGCGCGGGTATGGCTGGCAATGATGATCAACCCTCCCACGCGTGGGACTTGCTGCACAAGTTCCAGTGCGGCCGCTGTGGCTTCCGTGTCCAGGCCCCGGAAGGGCTCATCCAGCAACAGGATATCCGGACGGGCCACGAAGGCAGCTGCCAGTTGGGTTTTCTGGATCATACCGCTCGAATACGTCCCGATCAGGTTGTGACGTCGCTCGTCGAGAAGGACCTTGTCAAGCAGGCCCTCTATCCGACTCGTGGCCTGGTCGCTCCATTCCTCTCGTTCCCGCAGGATCCACTCGAGGAGTTCAACGGCAGTCAGATGTTCGGGCAGTTCCGCGTTGGCGTAAACCTGTCCAACGCGTCTGAGATAGGCATGGGGCTGGGCGTGGATATCCACATCGCCATAATGTACGTGGCCGCTGGTTGGATAGGCCACGGCGGACAATAGGCGGAGCAGAGTCGTTTTTCCCGAGCCGTTGGGACCGATCAGTCCGGTTGCCGTACCCGGCTCGAAGACATGATTCAGGTCCGCGATGACCGGTCTGCCCTGTCCGTAGCGTTTTGTAAGGCCTGTGAGTCGAAGGGAATCAGGCAAGGTGTTGGCGGTATCGGTACTCGGTGCGGTACGTGAAAAGGAGAGCCGTCGCGAATCCAACAACGACATCAAGGGCGGTCCAACCCAAGGCCTGAGCATAGGCAAGTGAGGGGTCGAACATGGCAACGATGAGCAGGCTCAGCAGCAGTGGGAGCGTCCAGCGCAGATTCACCAGAAACCGGGTGATGACCCAGCCTCGATCCGACTGACGCCCCAAGTGAAAGGGCATCGGTGCAAAAGCGGGTTGGGTGAGAATGTAGCTTGCCGCGTTTTTTGCCGAAAGGAGCAGCAGAAGGAATGCGGTAATCGTGTACTGTGACGCGTCGATGTAGAACAGAAACCATAACAGCCCGTGCGCCACAGCCATCATTCTTCCCAAGGGCATTTTACGATCCATCTGACGCAGGGTCGCCCAGAGGTGTGGCTTGTACTTGGCCGGAGCCCAGTAGACAGCTTTGTAGGGCAGTGCCTCTCTCGCCGATGCGCGAACACCGCCCGAGCTCCGGAAGACCTCGCCATAGAACGCGTTCGTTGCGTAATAAGCGTGGTCGTGGCGTCGGATGCCAGCCTGGAGTTGGAGACCGACCCAAAAAAGGAGCAGCACGCCCGGCAGGGGCGCTAGCCAGGAATGGATCGATTGCCCGAGGTACGCTGCAGCGACCAGTGTCAAGAGACCGACCCCGAAGACACGCTGTGTAGTCAGCATGGCGGGCACCATACCCTCAGGGACGGCAAATCCGCCAGGTGAATTCTCCTTCATGGTGCGGTACCAGTCTCCTTTGGACCCCTCCTGCCATTGTTGGGAAAGCGGTCCGATCTTCGTGTATCGAAGAAAACTGTAGGCGGCCGTTCCGAATAGAAGAAGGGTGATGGAGCCCGCATGGATAGCCTTTGTTCCGAGATCGCGCGTCAGGTTCTGCGGATCCCAGAATGCCAGGATGGCGATTGGAATGATGAACAGCCAGACCACGGGTTGCCACTGGGTCAGCTGGTGCCGAAGCAGGTGCTTCGGCGATCGGTTGAGCCGCTGCATGAGTTTCAGATCCCGATCCGGGAGCAGGATGTGGGGGGCACTTATGGCGAACGTGGCCATGGCGATGAGCGACCAGTATCGTAGCGCTCGGATCCGGGATTCCATATCTGCACCCTCGACAGACACGGCACTCACGTAACAGAGCACGGCAAGGAGTGGAAGGTAGGTCGCAAGAGCGTTGCGTAGTCTCGTCACGATCAGCGGTACCCGGAATGGAAGGTAGGCGATGCTGGAAAGTAAGGGGGTGTGCAAACAAAGTGGGATTACTCTCACTGCGTTCGAGTGCATCTCTGAGGTGGGGAGCGTCAACCGAACCCCGCCCCCGGCTGCGCCGGGCATGGTTCTCTTTTGTCCGCATTCGAAAGCTCGCTTTCTCCTGCGTCCAAAAGAAAACCCCACTCACTTCGTTCGTGAGCGGGGTTAGCTTGCGGAGGGGGTGGGATTCGAACCCACGATACCCGTAAAGGTATGCCGGTTTTCAAGACCGGTGCGTTCAACCAGGCTCCGCCACCCCTCCGGTGGCTGCACCAAGGCAGCGGGCGGCAAATCTACGCCGAACAGAGCAGCCTTTCAAAAGAAGACGTCTTCAAACGACGTGAGCTCCGGTTGTAGTCGGCCTCAGGGTCGATGTTTCACCGCAAGGCTCGGGCCCAAGGAAAGAAGTACTCCAACAGGGGCTGTCCTAGAGCGAGAGGAAGTTCTTCAGCAGCTGCGAGCCGACGTCTGCGCTCTTCTCAGGGTGAAATTGGACAGCGTGGAAATTGTCCTTTTTCATGGCCGAGGCGAAGGGTGTGATGTATTCCGTGCTTGCAATCTGGTCAGGCCCCGGCTCTGCGTAGAAGGAATGCACAAAGTAGAAGTGGGCGTCCTGCGGGATGCCGGCAAAGAGCGGCGAGTCGTCGTGGTGAACCGTATTCCAGCCGATCTGGGGAATCTTGGCGTTGCCCTCGAAACGCTTGACGTCGGCGTCCAGGATGCCGAAACATGTGGTGTTGGCTTCTTCCGAGTGACGACACATCAGCTGTAGGCCAAGACAGATTCCCAATACGGGTTG
>JAFMNH010000163.1 GCA_017859335.1 Rhodothermales bacterium
TATGCCGAGGATGTGGGTAGGCACGGACGACGCAGCGCTTGGCTGGGAGCGGAATTTTGGTTACTGTTCAGAGGTACGTGTGTCTATGGAATGGTTTCCGGACACCGACGCATTCAACACAACTTACAACACGGGGCGATTTTGACGTCCCCGATGGTTCATGACTGCATCTGCAAAGAAACTGCTGGAAGAGGTACTGGCCTTGTCGCCGGAAGATCAGCATTGGATTGCTGAGTCCATCCAGCGGGCTCGCAAGGAGTCCGCACCGGTTTTTACCTCGGAAGAGATGCAGGAATTTGAGCGTCGAGCAGAAGAGTTGTTGAACGGGTCGGTTGAGGGGATTCCAATCGAATCCGTGATGAGTGAATTGAGGGAGCGAATCCGTGGACACGAAACCGGTCATTCTTCACCCGAAGGCCGTAGACCAGATTGATGAGGCCTCTCGTTGGTATCGCGACCGGAGCCCGGTTGCGGGATATGCTTTCGATCTGGCGCTGGAGCAGGTGCTGAACCTTATAAGACTGGCACCAAAGGCCGGTCCGCTGATTCAGGATGAACTCCGGAGACAACGCGTGAACGGATTTCCCTACTGGGTTGTGTACCGCGTGGATCAGGAATGCACGCTAGTGCTCGCCATTCATCACGAACGACGAAACCAACCACAAGTCTGAATCGGTGCGGCTTGTCTATCCCGCGTCATACCCCATCCAGCCGACGGTGTAGGTGCACTCTTCGTCGGGAATGGGGCGGGTGTCTTCGGGGACCTGGTATTCTTCGCGCAGTTCGGTCAGGCGCAGTTCGAGGCCGGCCTGGATGTCGGCGTAGTCTGCGGAGCCGTAGATGTTGTTGAGCTCATCGGAGTCTTCCTGCAGGTCGAACATCTCCCACTCGTCGATGCCGTAGAAGTAGATCAGTTTGTACCTATCGGTGCGCACGCCGTAGTGGCGCCGCACGCAGTGGGCGCCCGGATACTCGTAGTACTGGTAGTAGAAGGCGTCGCGGAAGTCCGGATCGGTACCGTTTTTCAGGGTATGGAGGATGGATTTGCCCTGCATGTCGGCGGGAATCTCGGCGCCAGCCATATCCAGAAAGGTCGGAGCGAAGTCCACGTTTGAAACCAGGCTTTCGTTGATCTGCCCGGCATCGACCTGGTCGGGCCAGCGCACGATGAACGGGGTCTTGAGCGACGGCTCGTACATCCATCGCTTGTCGTACCACCCGTGCTCGCCGAGGTACCAGCCCTGGTCGGAGGCGTACACAACCACCGTGTTTTCGGCCAAACCGGTGGCGTCCAGATAGTCGAGCAGGCGACCGATGTTGTCATCGACCGATTGCACGGAGCGCAGGTAGTCCTTCAGGTAGCGGTTGAATTTCCACTCATCAAGCTCGTCATCCTGCCAGCCGGTCTCTTTGAGCGCGTCGTTCTTGGGGCCGTATGCGGCCATCCAGGTCTCGAGTTGGTCCTCGGTCAGATTGCCGGGCGGCGTGATCTTGAGGTCGTTGGCATTCAGGTGGTCGTCCACGCGCATGATGGCCTGCGGCGCGGCAGCCGAGCGCGTGGCATAGTCATCGTAGAAGGTGGGCGGGAGGGCGAAGGTGGTGTCATCGAACATGGTCAGATGATCCGGCCCGGGCTGCCAGTTGCGGTGCGGCGCCTTGTGCTGGTACATCAGCAGGAAAGGTTTCTCGCCGCTGCGGCCCTCTTCGAGCCAGTCCAGGGCGAGATCCGTGATAATGTCCGTCGTATACCCTTCGATGATAGTCGTGTCCGTGGCCGTGCGGATGGGTGGATTGTAGTAGGGCCCCTGGCCGATCAGCACCTGGAAATGGTCAAACCCCGTGGGCTCGCTGCGCAGGTGCCACTTGCCGATCATGGCCGTCTCGTAGCCCGCCTGCTGAAGGAGCTTGGGCATGGTCTGCTGACTGCCGTCAAAGAGCTGTCCGTTGGTCAGTTGGCCATTGAGGTGGGAGTATTTTCCGGTGAGGACCGTGGCGCGCGAAGGCGCGCAGATGGAGTTGGTGACCAGGCAGTTCTGGAAAAGCGCGCCTTCGCGCGCCAAGCGGTCGATATTCGGCGTTTGATGATAGGGCGACCCGTAGGCTGAAATGGCAGCCTGCGCGTGATCATCCGTGAAGATGAACACGATGTTGGGCGGCGCATCTTCGGCAGGGGCGCAAGCCGTCAGCGAAAGGACAAAGGCGAACAGGAGGGCGAAGGCGGGGAGGCGATTCATCAGTCGGCCTGGTTTTTCTGGGCAATGTCAGCAACGGTGTTCAATGCATCAGCAATGGTACGGAATCGTTCGGCCAGTCGCGCATGCTGCTGCTCGAAGGCATCCCACTCCTCCTGCTCGATGGCCTCGCGAATGCCGGGCAGTGTCTTGACGCCGTAGCCGGTGTAGAAGCCGGGCGCATAGATCTGGTGACGGAACCAGGGGCGCTTCGGAAGGCCGTCCACGTCTGTCATGGCCCGTTCTACGCGCTCGAGCGCTGCATTGAGGGCAGGGCTCGGCTCTGCGCCGGCCACAGCCGCATCGGCCCGCTGTGCGGCATCAGACAGGGCCACGAAGGCGTTGCGGGCATGATCCAGGCTGATATACGGAATGTCCGGTTTGGCTTCGGGCGGCGCTATATCGCCTGTGGGGTCAAGGGCCAAGGCGAACGTGCCCTTCTCGACGTGCGTGTTGTAGCGCGTGCGCTCTTCCCGCATGGAGGCCGCCATATTCTCGATTTCGTCGAGGTACGAGGCCACGTGGCCAGCAAACGTGCTGAAGTGATATGGGAGAACATCTGCGTTGGCCAGTCTGAGCGTGGTCCGGCCCGCTACCTGTGCCAGTGCCACGCCGTAATGGAAGCCGGGGTCGCCGAAGCGCGTGTAGTGTTCGAACGTATCGTAGAGCGAGTGATAGGAGCCGCCCGGGTTCTCCCCACCGAAGCCAATGTTGAGCGATGAGATGCCCATGTGCTGCAGGAAGGGCGTGTAATCCGAGCCCGACCCAAGGGGCGAAATCGGGATATCGCCGCTCGGGGGCGTGGTGGAAGAGCCATTGGCCAGATCCCGCGCGCGACGACGCTCGAGCACCGTGACGCCCGTCTGAGGGTCAGTTACGTCCCGGGCTACCTGATTGATGAAGGGCTGCAAGGTGTGCGAGCCGCCCATACCGAAGAAGCCGCGACCATTGCTGTCCGTGTTGATGTAGACAGCCAGTTTTTCGTCCAGCTCATCGCGGTGGTATTCGACCCACTCGGTGGAG
>JAFMNH010000066.1 GCA_017859335.1 Rhodothermales bacterium
GCAACCGATGGGGGCCAGGACGAAGTGTCGGGAAGCGGCGAGGGACTCTACCTCCTGCGCCGGAGACGATGTACGGTTTTCAGATACCCGTACAACAGCGAAGGGCAAAATTAGAATGGCGCAACCTCCCATGGAGGATACCGAAAGGCGAACATGCTCTCTCAGGAGCAGGGGCATCCGTGGCAAGGGGGTTCTGCTGTCCGCCGGCAAAGGCGGGTGCCATGCCACGCTAAACTGCGAGACATGGTAAGGTTCCACAGAGACAGGAAAAGTACCTCGAACCTGGCTGACGCGTTTGCCTATTCGCGGGTACGCGAAAGGAAAAGGACATCCGAGGCCCCGGATCGCGCCAGAACAATATCAAGCATGCCATCCTGATTGATATCACCGGTGTCGAAACCATAGGCTGAACCCTCATCATTACCCAATGCAATCTCCTCGAAGCCTGCTTCCCGTGCGAGGAACAGCCTACTGGCAATCTCCCTGTATCCCACCAGTATGTCATCCCTCCCGTCCGCATCCAGATCAGCGATGGCCAGAGCGTATGGAATGAATTCTCCACTGTCGAGACGGTAGCCCTCTGAAAACGCGAACGGCGTCTGTTGCAGATAATAGGTGGTTTCGCGGGCTTTGTCGCTGATGGCAACCAAGTCAAGAAGATCATCTCCATTCACGTCCACGGCAAGAGCCGCACGAAACGATGCGTCCGGAGGACCGAATGGAACCGTTATGTTCGCGATTCCGCTTCCGTCACCAACTAGTACCTGACTTTGCCCCCCATCACGATACGGGACAACAAGGTCTAGGAAACCATCTGAGTTCAGATCCGCTATACTGATCGTAGTGGCCGATCCTGAAGATAATGGAGAACAGTCCATGCGGATACCCATACCGGTGGGCCTGTTCAGGCAAAGATGATTATCGCCCGGAGGCGGGCTACCTCCTTCACGGGATTCCGGCCTGGGATCACCGGAGCGATTGGCAACGACGATGTCGGGTCTCCCGTCGCCGTTGATATCTGCAACGGTGCTGTTTCTCGTAGGCCACTGAGGATCTCCTACGTCCTGACGCTGATCGAAGTGACCCGAACCGTCATTGAACAAAATATAGTTGGGATCCGGCCTGTCGTTGGAAACGACGAGATCCAGATCCCCATCAAGATCCATATCAACCGCAGATAGGGAGTAGGTTCGATCAGGCGGCTGTGCAAGGGAATCCACCCGAGGGAAATTACCCTTCCCATCCCCGAAATATACCTTGTTTGCTCCGGGCCAATGTCTGCCAACAGCCAGTGCAATGTCCAAGAAACCATCCCCGTCATAGTCTGCAATCTCCGCATTCGCGGACCGCTGTGGACGGGCGTCCAGCACCACCGGCGCCGCGTAGGACAGCTCAGGAACAGGCTGCGCGGACTCACAGCCAGTCCACAACAGCAAAGGCACAAGCACAAGGATGCAGCGCATGATGGCAACCGATAAGAAGGTTTTAAACCGCAAGATAATCCCTTTCAAGGGGTATTACGTTGCGCGTGTTGAGTGAATGCGGGGCGCGCGCCTGCCAGCTTCCAAATCATTCCGTTTGCTTTGGAAAGCAAGTAGATCTCGCCGTGACCATCCTTTCCGAAGCGTACTTCCGCTCTGGAACGGCCGGCCAGTGTGGCCATATCGGTTTCAGCATCATCGGGTGTACGAATGCCCATGATGTGGGGTCTGCTTTCCCGACCCACCATATCGTCGGCCTGAATCTCGAAAAGGCGACCACTGGCCAGATCGGCAAAAATGTACGTTCCCCAGAGCTCTTCGTGCATGTGACCACGATAGACCCCGCCACCAACCAGCGCGCTCATGTCATCATGATCCATTACCAGGACAGGAGCCATGACATCCGTCTGGCCCTCATGCGCTGGATACACGCGCAGCGGATCATCCCGCTCATATCGAAAGCCTCCCTCCCATTCGTTCCATCCGTAATTACCCCCCGGTACTCCTTTCAGGATGGCGTCCACTTGCGCCTCTCCGATGTGGCTTATGAACATGTCGCCCGTCTGCTCATCCCAGTCGAAGCGATGAGGGTTTCGTAAACCCATGGCCCAGATTTCCCGCAAAACCCCATCGTGATCAACGAATGGGTTGCCCCGGGGTATACCATATTGGCCCGTGGGCCCGTCCGTTCCTTGCGGATCAATACGCAGAATCTTGCCGTGGGGGGTAGTCAGCGATTGTGGGCCCCGGGTTTGGTTACCCGGAGCCTCGCCGTCGCCAACGGCTATGTAGAGGAGGGCGTGATCGGGGTCATCAGGAGTAGTGGAGGGATGGAAAGCGATTTGCTGTATGCCATGAAGTACGGAACGAAATCCGATGCGCAGGACGTCGCGACGCGTACCGGAGAAGACCGGTGCGCCGGGATCCGTCGCTTTCCACTCCGAAAGTACGCCGTGAATGACATCCTCATCACTGCCATAATCCGGTCGATGCGTCGACAGGGCCTTCCCTGCCTCCGTGTGCACGGTATAAAAGAGACCGTTCTCAGCGAAGGCTGGATGGAACGCCGCGAAACCCAATCCTGAGCCCAGGCCCGGTCCATCCACGAAGTCCTCGAACCAGTGCCTCGCATCAAGATAAACCTGGCTCGCTCCGTCTTTGATGACATGCAAAGGACCCCGCAGGTCAGGGACGAACAATCGTCCTGAACCATCTGGAATGCCGCCCAGATAGTTGATCCGGGCCATCGGCCCTCCGCTCGTATCCGAGGGCGGCATCTGGATGAAGGGTTCAAGTTCGATGTTCCATCGCGGCGGAAGAGGTCCATGGGGCACCGGATCGAGCACGGGCGGCGGACCTTCGGCCCAGACGAGCGATCGTATCATGCCCGTATCATCAAACGAGCCGAAACCAAGGGCTCCGTGCACTAAGGTCGTGTCTGTAGCGGTCATCAGCGGCGTTCGGCTATGATCCATATAAAGCAGGATCCGACCACTGGACACATCCCTCTCCAGTCGCACGTCGTGCCACTTGGAATCATTCATCAGTGCCTTGGGAGGTGCCAGCGGCCACTGCTCATCAATGCGCCTGCGATCGGCTCCATTCACGATGAAGATGCCATTGTGCGGCATGATCGAGTTGTCATTGGATAGATGCGCGTAGTAGAAACGCGTGGGCGACTGATACCCGAAAACAAGCACAACATCCCGTCCCACGACACCTGGATCCTGTGTTGACCTGACCTCCGCCCGCATCGTGAAAGACCCAATATGATCCGTTCCAGCGACCGTAGCCACCGAGGCGGGTCGACGTATGCCATTCGGCACCCTTCCGCTACGAACGAGCGAGAGCGTGTCTGCATACTGCTCCCACTCCGATGCTTCTTCCAGAATCCAGCCACCAGGGTGGTTCCAGAATGAGGATACTTTCGTCTCCCCCTGTCCACATCCTTGAATCAGAAGGACCATCCAGAGAACATGAAGAAACGATCTCATCGCCTGTGCACCACACCGTAAATCTGGGTATCCCAATCCGTATAACTACGGTAAGAGCCCCTCATCCAGAGCACGATACGCTGAGGTCCGTCCCAGTTGGGTATGATCGGGCGCAGGTTGTCCTCGGTCGAATTAAGGGTCAGCGGCCTCCATTTGAATGAGGCCCCCTCATCTTTGGATCTTCCCTCGAACAGTTCGTAGTGACGCTTGCCATCGGCATCACTGACAAGTGGCTCTCCGGTATCCGGATGTGCATTCGTTGAAATGACAAGGTAATCCGGATTGAGCGGGTCGATGGCCACCAGGCCCGTATAGTCATCCTCGAATGGGTACAGCCGTTCTCCAGCATATGCAATCTCATGTTGTACCCAACGCCCACCGATGAACCTGGCCAAGTGATAGCGGTGATCAGATCCACCTTGGCGAGGCGGTAGTCCCCTGCCATCCTTTTGAACGGAGAACGCAATGACGGGCCGATCGTCACCATCGGTTTCCACATCGGCCATCCATGCCACGTTATCCGCATCTCCCTGGAATACCAGACTCAGCTGACTCGGCGTGGCGGCATCCTGGTCACTCAGGTCACCATCTATGACAGTCCCGTCAGCATCCATCAACACTCGTCCATCCGTCATGCCATGATAGATGGAGTTGTTGAAATCACGTGGATGTTGATCGGTTGCAACGACATGGATGATGTCGCCGGAACGGGTATTCGCGTACTTCACGTAGGGCCTGCCCTGGCTGGCCAGCAGGCGACCTCCGTACTGCCAGGTCTGCGTGGCCGGGTCAAAGACCACAAAATTCGGATTCCACCCGCGTGAGCGGGAGAAATTCAGCAGAGACCGGTCGGCTCCAGCCGTCAGCAGGTTGCTGTAGGTAACCGGGGCTTCCTCAACGTAGGAAGATTCACGCCCCCAACTCGATGGAGCGTGTGGGGATGACAGACGATACCGTATCTCGTTATCCGATCCATGTTTGGCATAGACTGCCATCGTCCGACCATCGTCCAACTGATGCAGGGCGGCTACATTGTGGTCATCCTGCTCGAAGCGATCAGCCAGTTCGACGGCCCCCTTCTCACCCGTCTCCAGCACAAGCCAATGCAAGTCCAGATCACCCCGCTCGGTGGATTCCTGCTGACCTGCTGAAACGGAGGTAAAAAGGAGCACAGGTCCGCCCCGAGACCCTGTGGCAACGATGGCGCGCTCGTCCTGGAACCAGCACCATGCGCCGTTTGGCTGATCTGCGGACCCGGTAAACACGATCGGCGTCCCCCGCACCATGTTCAGACCTCCCGAAGGGCCCAAACATCCCGAGAGGAGCATCATAACGGATGCAACGGCTACAGCTGTTCGCATCCGATACCCGATGATGGACCACGCCATCCCCTACATCTCCTGCTTCTTGCTCTTCAGGAAGAAGACACCCTCCCGCAGACTCGTGATCATGATGGTGCCGCTCTCAAAAAACGGATAGGTGCTCCAGGCGCCTGAAAACCCGGGGCCTTCCATGAAGGGGGATGTGTCGAAGAAACCTACCTCGACTGGATTCTCAGGGTCGGTCGCATCCAGCACGTGCAGTCCGTACCGGTAATTGGCCTGATAAACGTATCCATCCTTCAGGTACAGGTTGTGCGCACTGGCGGGCATCGAGCCCATGAATTCATTGACCAGGATCGGGTCCTCCAGATCAGAGATATCCCAGACCAGGGTGCGTGTGGTTTCCACGTTGCCACGGACCACATCCGATTCATCATCCTGATAGAAATACCGCTGATCCTCCGTCAGCCATCCTTGGTGGATATAGGCTGCATTTGGAGAGGATGCCGTGGAAAGGGCAACCGGGTTTGATTTGTCAGTAACGTCCTGGATTTCGAAATACGCACCATTCGAGTTCAGGCAGATCTCGTTTCCGGTATATCGCGAATCCGGTCCCGAGTAGACAACACACTGTGAATCGTGGGTACCGCGCTCTCCGGTCTTGGCGCAACCGACAAAGGTCGGATTCAGCGGATCCTTGATGTCCATCATGTAGAGTCCCCCGCCGCAGGTCGGTCCATCAATGAGATAGGCGAACCCGGTTTCCTCATTGATGATGACGTTGTGGGAACTGGCAATGCCGGTGTAATGGACGTCCGGCTCGAAGGTGGCCGGAATGTCAGTAACGTCGCGCAGCCGCGTCAGATCGAATACCTGCATGCCGTGGTCGCCAGCGCCATCGGCCACGATGAACGCGTAGCCCTGGTAGGTCTTGATGTCCCTCCAAAGCTGGGATGGCGGCGTGCCCCAAGGCTTCGGTAGATCGCCGATCAGGACCGGATTGGTAGGATCGGTGATGTCGATGAAACTCGTACCGTCGTTACGGCCAACCAGCGCATACTCGCGCCCCGTTTCAGGGTCTGTCCACCCCCAATTGTCGTTGGTCCGCACGCCTCTGGCATCTGCTCCATCACGCAAGATGGTATTGGGCACGAACGAGAGCAAATCCACATCCTGGCATTCAAACGGGCCGATCATGCCATCCTCACACTCCGTCTCTTCACCCACGATGGCATTCAGGCCATCCGGAGCACTGTACATCATCTGACCATCCGGCATGTCATCCGAATAGGAGTACAGGGCACCCGACTGATGATGCATACCGGGAGCTTCGACAATCACCACGTCCCCATCGGCCACGATGGCATCCCCGAACCAATCCCGCTCAACGGTGTCTTCAAGTTGGATCTGCCGGGGCGTCTCACTCAGGTTGCCCTCTTCATCCGGACCGAAGACGTATACGGAACCTGTGTCGTTTCCTCGCTGAGCGGGCGCGCCCACCCACACCTCATCGCCGGAGTGCGCCAGGCCGGATCCGAAACGATCGCCGACCTGTCCCTCGGCAAGCCGGAGGACACGTGTGGGTGTCCATTCTCCAAAGCGCTTCTCGTAGGCAAAAACGGCTCCGCGGCTGCGATGCGCTCCAGGGGCTCCGACAAGTACTTCGCTTCCATTAACGGACATCGCATGACCAAAGGAAGCTGCCGACTCGGCAAAGAAAGGCAAGGTGCCGGACTCGACCCAGACACCGTCCTCCAACTGGAATTCCACCACACGCCCTACCGATTCGAGACCTGCGTAATCATCGTTCCATGCGGGAGCGCTGATCAGAGCCATGGTGCCATCCAGGTGAATGGCCTCGCCGAAGCGGTCTCCCGCGGTTGCATTACCGGCTTGAAGGGCGGTTTCGTAAGTGAACGCGCCATTGGCATTACGGGAATACACATGCACCACACCTTCAGGGCGTACCGGCGTTTCCTCTTGCCCGCGACCTGGCCGCGGAATTTCACCCGGCTCGCCAATCAGGAGCCAGTCCGTGTTCAGGGCGAGCGTGATCCCGAAGTCTGTTCCACAGTAGCCATACTGCTGGCATCCCGGATCAAGGCCCTTGGTGCCATCCCCTTCGAGGACACCCACATGCTGCCATGTGCCACTGGAGCCGTCATAGATATGCACAGGGCCGTTCTTTTGGCCAATCAGCAGCGTGCGGCCATCCCGCGCCAGTACCGTTCCGAAACCATCGGCGCGTTCCGCGTCTGGGGCCGTCAAGCGATCAACCTGTGCCCAACCAGCTGGCGTCCGTTCGTATACGTAGACCGACCCTTCGCGAAAAGAGGTGTTGGGTTCACCCACAATAAGCTCGTCACCAACGAGTGAAACACTGGTCCCGAACGAACCTGATTGGGCGAATGCAGCGCCATGAAGAAACAGGAAGGCGGCAAAGAAGCAGACGAGAATCGTAGATCGCATGGCATGGGGTGTTATGGTTACTAGGCGGAGCAAACTCGGTGAGATCATGCGTTGAAGTCAATACCGCACGGCGCAAACGGACCTTTCAGATCGAAACCGACACGCGGGCTGTTTCACGGGGCCCCAACGCTCCTTTCCTTTTCGGTCTACCGCCCCCGCTGATGCAAGGATGCCAGCCAGGACACCCTTCCCACCTCAGGACCCATGAATGGAAAATCGGTAGTGCCCCGATCCTACCTCAATGTCCACGAAACCCTTTGGGGCGTCTGATCTGATGCTGATCGCGTCAGCATCCTCCAGACGTCGCCCACCTTCGCGTATACGCTCCTGTGTAAGCGCCGGGAGGCGCACGGTAGCTCGCGTGTTGACAGGCACCTGTACGTCGAGGGAAATGATACCTGCCTTCCGTGACCACTTGACAGCCACGACACCGCGCACGCTGTCATACGTCACATCAGCGAACGTCAGCGCATTCGTTATATGTGGTGCAATAAGCATGCGGTCGAACCCGGCAGCGTCCATGGTCGGGTTGATTCCTCCAATGCATCGATAGAGCCACTCCACGACGGAGCCAAACATGGGATGATTCTGCGAATAGGTGTTATCGCTTTGTGCCCATGTTTCCCACAGGGTCGTTGCGCCATTTTCCAGCATGTATCCCCATCCGGGATAGGAACGTTGATCCACAAGCTGATAGGCGACGTCCGCATACCCCTCCGAGGTCAGCGCATTCAAGAGGTACTTCGTTCCGAAGATTCCAGCTGCAATATGCCCCCCGTGATCGTCAACAACGGCCTCAATCATGCGCTTGACCGCCAAGGCATGCTCCCCATCGGGCACCAGGCCCATGTAGAGGGCCGTGGCCTGGGACGCCTGCGTTGCCGAACCGAAGCGCCCCGTTCCGGGAGCAAGGAATCGATCGATGAAGGCTGATCGGATATTCTCTGCCAACCTGTTGTAGTACGCCGACTCCTCGGCGCGTCCGAGCGTATGGGCGAAGCTGGCAACCAGTGTAACAGCCTGGTAGAACTGCGCAGTAGCCATGAGAGCGATGGGCTTGGGGTCCAGGCTTTCGTGGTCTCCGATACACCGATCTACAATGTACCCGTCAGCCTTTTCCGCCAACAGATTCACCCATGTCCGTGCTGCCGTGTAGTGCTCCTCCATCAGCCGCTTGTCACCGTAGTAGCGGAAGAGCTGATCCAGCAGCAAGGGATGAGCCAGACCCCACCCTATCGGGCCCGCCCCTTCCTGATAATTCGCCGCTTGAATGCCCACAAATGGCGCTGTTTCGGTAAACCACCCGTCGATGGCGCTGTCACGAAAGTCACCAACAACCTTGGCATAGAAAGCCGCCATATCAAACGAGTAGATGGCCATTTCGCTGGAGGAAACGATGTCACCGCCGTACTGGAATTTCTCACGGGCCGGACAGTCTGACTGAACACTGAACAGGTTGGACAGGAGCGTACCCCGCGCGACCTCGTCCAGACGGTTGAACATGTCATTAGAGCATCGGAAGGATCCGCTCCGGGCCACATCCGTGTTCAAGCGCACTGCCTGCAAGGCATCTTTCGGTGGACGACCCGGAAAACCGGTCATCTCGACATAGCGGAAACCATGAAACGTGAAGTGCGGCTCGTATTCCTCGAGACCATCGCCCTTGAGTGTGTAGGAGAGCGTTTGTTCAGCTACCGTGGGCGCACCCGGACCTCCTATCGACACTCCGTCTGCATCCTGGCGCTTTATTTGTCCCGCTACCGCTGTCATGGGATTGAGCGTGCCATCCCCGTACAGTAATTCGCCCATCCTGAGCGTCACTGTTGTCCCCCGGGGTCCTTCGACCCGCAAACGCACCCATCCGGCAATATTCCGACCGAAATCCACGATCCAGACACCGGGACGCACTTCGTTCCATGCCCCAGCATCCAACTGCTGCGTCCTGCGGATCGGAGGCACGGGTTGGGCCTTGAGGCTGCCAATCTCACGGGGGGTACCGCCTTCAATGGTTGCCTCCCCCCATATCCCATCATCAAAACCCGGTGCATCCCACCCGGGTTGTTCAAGGCGAGCATCATAGGTCTCCCCCAGATAGACGCTGTTGCGAAGCAAGGGGCCGTCAGATACAAGCCAGGAAGCATTCGAGCCGATGCGCTCCGTCGTGCCGTCCACATAGTCAATCACAAGCACGGACAACAGCTGTGGCGTGCCCACAGGAAGATGCTCCCGGATATTGATGCGTCCCCACATGCGCAGCGGCAACGGGTTACGCCATCCGTTGCCTAGGATTGCTCCGACTACATTATCACCAACTCTCAACAGGTGCGTGATATCGTGGCAGGTGTAATAAAGCGTCTTTGGGGTGTGGGTCCACGCCGGTGACAACACATCATCGGAGGGAGACGTGCCGTTGCAGCGCAAAGCGACGTAGCCAAGCGCCGTTGCATACCAACGCGCCTTTTGAACCGGTTTGTCAATACGGAACGTACGACGGAACAGGGGCGCCGGGGCATCATCATAGAACGCGGCCTCATCATCGGGCAGCTCCTTTCCGGAGGAAATCCACTGCGCGTCCCACTCTGTGGGTGATCCGATCCCCTGCTCCCACCACGCAGCATCGCTTCCGATGGAGCGCATATCCTCGCCGTCCCAAACCTCCACGCGCCAAAAGCATCGCTGACCCGGTGAGAGGGCTCTGCCATCGTATGGCACATGCAGTTGTTGATCCGAGACGACCTTCCCGGTATCCCAGAGGTCAGGCGCATCAGAAACCAGCTTCTCCTCTGTGGTCGCGGCGACAATCCGATAAGCTGTTTGGACCTGGTTACGGGCGTCCTCGGTGGCCATCAGTTTCCAACTCAGGCGCGGCGCACGGGCATCCGTGACGGGTGTCAACAAGGCTTCTACCCTCAGTTCGACCGGAGTAACGGAGCCCGACCCGGGATGTGACGATATAAGGCGGGAAACAGGTACTGAGTGCCCAATCACACCCCATAAACCTGTGCCTGCGGCCAACGTACCCTTGAGAAAATCGCGACGTTGCATGATGCCGACACCTGTGTTGTACTACGCGCAGTGCCACGGCTTTCCGTGGCTGGCTTTTGTGGACCAGCGGCAATATATAGGCTGCGTTCGTTTCCCATTGTTGCACGCCGGCGCCGGTACCCGATCATGCGTTTTCGTCCCTGTCTCTTGCTTGTGCTGATATTGGTAGTCAGCTCCTGTTCAAGTTCCCCCGCGGACCCCGAACTGGGCACCGTCGACCCCAGGCTTACGGCCCAAGAGATAGTCGCGGCCATGGGTGATGGCTTCAACCTTGGAAACACGTTTGATCTCGATCTGCATTCGACTGACTTTGCTGAACTGCAACCGCTCATTGCCACCTACCAGTTGGCAGGAATGAAGCACGTACGCATTCCTGTTACCTGGATGGAAGGCTTTGGCGGGAACACCCTGGCCGATGAAAATGGGCGCGTCAATACAGCTCACACGCGATTCCGCGATCTGAAGCGTATCATCGATTACGCCCTGGACCGTGGGCTGTATGTGGTCATCAATGCTCATCACGAGCGTGCCTTCAAGGAGCATTACGTTGGAGGCGAAGCATACAATGCGCAGTTTGCCTCACTCTGGACGGATATCGCTACCATTTTCAAGGACTATCCCCAGCAATTGATCTTTGAACTGCTGAATGAGCCCGAAGGAGCATTTGGAACCTGGGGAGGCCCGGTTAGCCCCCAGAACCCGACCGGGATAGCTCTGACACGTCAGATCATGCAGGTCGGTGTCGAGGCGGTTCGCGCCACGGGTGGATTGAACACTGATCGATTGATCATGATTGCCACCAATGGTCAGGGCAACCACTCCCAGATTGACGAGGTCTACCCAACCAAAACCGAACTTCCCAGCGCTGGGGACGATGCGTACATCGCTATCCAGGTACACACCTATGATCCATGGGGCTTTTGTGGTCAGGACGGACGTAACAGCGCTTTCCCCGGCGCGGCCACCATTGAGCAGAGCCTGCGTGCCGTAGCAGCCCACGCTCGCCGGCTCGGAGTGCCCGTCAATTATGGCGAATTCGGGGTGGGTCGACGAACCAGCCAGTCGGAGCGCAACTCGGACACTGTTCGCAGTTTTTACCGCACCATCGTTCGGGTTGCGAGGGAGGAAGGCATGTCGACGTCCGTGTGGGATGATCGCGGCTGGTTCGGCTTGGTCAGCGGGAGCGCGCAAACCGGCTACACGTTCCTGCATGACATTGTGCCAACCATGCTGGCCGAGTGACAGGGATCTGCTCAGTAATCTCCTTGCTGATGGGCATCAATCAGGTCGAAAATATTGCCCGAAGGATCAAACACTGAGCAACTCCGACCACCCCAATCATGGACACGGATACCACGGTGCGTTACGCCCGCTTTCTCGAGGCGGTCAACAACATGATCCAACGACTCAGTGGCCAGAAAGAGGCCCGAATGACCTGAGCCATGATAGGGCTCCGTCCATTCATACACCTTGAGAAGCGTGCCGCCCAGGTCGTAGTTCGTGAAGCGGTGCGGCGGGCCTGCGTGCTCGCGTTGCACGTGCAGGCCGAGGACTACCTCATAAAAGTGTTTTGATGCCAGGTAGTCCTTGGCGTGGAAGGAAATGAACAATGCTTTCATGCTGTGAAGTGACTATCCGCTGCGTTGTACATGATCCCTCTGCCGTGCGTGGACCGGCGCTTTCATACAAGACAATCAACCCCATCGAGCACCATATGAATCAAGAGACCCAGACCAATCAACGAGGCCCACTCCAGCACCGTAGTGGCCGGCCCTTCCATCTGGAATCTGCCCCGCAGCAGTGGTGCCGCAAAAAACAGGACGTACAATAGAATGGCGAACTCGGAGTGAAGCGGATGGAACCCGATGGAGCACCGGTCCGGGTCATAGATCGGATCAGCCAATACGTGATCCAGATCGACCAGCATGGTGCAGATGAACGTCAGAAATGCCCGTTTGAAGTCATGCCGGTAGAAGAAGGCGGCAATGAGAAAGGGAACGATGAAGTGGAGTGCGATATGGAACATGATATGACGAACAGCTTGGCCCGTGATCTCATCACAATTCATTGGGCCCTTTGCCCAGCAGGATCTTTTCGCGGCAACGGGCCATTCGGGCCCGCTTCGTTTCCATTTTCTTGGCGCCCTCCACGTGCAGGACATAGGCCCTTTTTCGCCCTTCCGTCAAGGCGTCAAACGCAACAGACAACGCCGGGTCGGCAGCGAGCAGCTCGGCAAGTACAACGGGAATACGCACTGGCTCGGTTTTCCTCTCCGGTTTGATGCCTGCCTCCGCATAGCTCTTGGCCTCTTTCAGATAGGCGGCAATGATGGAAGCCATCCCGGCGGGTTGCTCGTTGCTTGAGAAGATCATGCATCCCGCATCTCGGGTGTTTTTTCCTGCCTTTTCAAGGATATTGTCCGGATCCGTCATGAGCGATGGGTGGAAAAACGACAGACGGAAGTTGGCTCGAAAGGCACCCAGGATGGCGATATTCCTCCCCCGGTGCATATAACAGGGATGCCCCCACTTGCAGGTCTCCTGCAAACCCGCCTCCTGACACAGTCTCCGAAGATGCACCAATCCCTGCGCCCAGCGCTGGGTAGAGCAGTCTGATCGGCCGAATCGCGGGCAGCGTCCGCATCCGAGGGCGAAGTACGTGTCAACGTCTTTCGTCATGGCAATGACCTCCAGGGGCAACCGTTCTAACAACCCACGGAACAGCCAACAACAAAGCCACTGGACCAAGCCCACTGGAAATTGAGGCCACCGATCGGACCATCCACGTCACAGATTTCTCCACACAGGAACAAACCCGGCACCACGCGGGACTCCAAACGCTTCAGATCAAGTTCGCGCAAAGGTACGCCGCCAGCTGTGACTTCAGCGTATCGATACCCCCGATTTCCTTCTACATCAAGGCGCTGTGCCGTGACTGCCATGACCAGCTGCCTGCGCAGCTTCCTTGACAACGCATCGCCCTTCGTCGCGGGGTCCAGTCCACACAGCAAGAGCAGCGTGTCAACCATCCGGTGCGGGAGATGTCTGCGCAGGTACTTTCGTACCGGGACGGGACCAAGGGATTGCAATGCCGCATCCAGTGTCGAGGAGGCAACGCCAGGAAGCCAATTGACGGTCAGATAGGCACCGGGATCCGTGTTCTGTAGATCAAGAAAATACCGACTTATATCCAGCACGGATGGACCGGACAGACCAAAGTGGGTACACAGTGTTGAATTGGTAAAGGCGATGACATGCTTTCCGGTACTCGTATGCAGCTGCAACGTGGCAGGCAGCGTGACGCCGCTCAGATCGAGGATGGGATTCCCCGGCGCCAGGATCAGCGGCACGAGCGATGGAAAGGTGCGTGTCACCGAGTGTCCGAGAGCCCGGGCAAACGCCAAACCCTTACCGTCAGACCCCGATCTGGGAAGACTTTTACCACCCGTTGCGAGGACCAGTTTATTGCAAGCCATCGCGCCCCAGGGGCCCCTGACTGTGAACCCAGCCTCGCTCAGCTCGACCTCTTCCACACGACAGGGATGATGCAGGGAAACCCCTGCCCTGCGGACGCCTGTCAGCAGCGCATCGAGAACGTCGCGCGCCCGGTCCGTCGTCGGAAACAGCTTACCGGTATCCTCCTGCTTCAGCTCGACGCCCAACTCCCGAAAGAATTCCACGGTCTCTGGCACATCAAAACGACGCAAAACCTTGGCTATGGCAGCAGTTGAAGAACCTGCGTACCGTCCGGGATCGACGGTGTGGTGGGTGACATTGCACCGCCCGCCGCCCGCAACCAGTATTTTGGCACCCAGCTTGCGGGCACCATCGAGAAGAACGATGCGCTTCTCGGGGTGCATGCGTCCCGCCCAAATGGCAGCCATCAGGCCGGCAGCGCCGGCTCCGACGATGACAGTATCGGCGTGCGAGGTCGTAGGTGACATGGTTCCTGATAGAAAAGCCCCTGCAGCCGGGAGACTGCAGGGGCTTTATTCTGCGTGCGGAGAGGGAGGGATTCGAACCCTCGGTACCCCAAGGGGCACAACGGTTTTCGAGACCGCCCCGTTCGACCACTCCGGCACCTCTCCGCACCAAAAGTACCGCGATCGCCGATGCCCTCCAACCGCGACAGGTCAAATGTCGTCGAAGATCGTTCCGCATTCGGGTCCATGGACCCCACCGTAATGGACACCTGAAGGCAAGGCGGTGCCCTATTACCCATGCGCCGCCGCAATCATGGCCGCAAGATCCTGATCCGACAGTCCGCGCTCCAGAGCGTTGCCAACGACAACGAGATCGGCCCCCGCTTCGACGCGCTCGGCAATGGCACGTGCGTCCCGTAACCCACCCCCAACAATGATCGGAGTATCGACGGCCACTCTAACGGCGCGGACCAGTTCAACAGGTACGGGCCTTTCAGCCCCCGAACCTCCATCCAGATACATGACCTTCATGCCCATCATTTCGGCGGCCAGCGCCGTTGCCGCGGCCAATTCCGGTTTGTTGCTGGGCAGAGGCAGGGAGTGGTTCAGATACTGGGCGGTAGTCAGCGGACCTGATTCAACAAGCATGTAGGCCGTCGATATCGGTTCGATTCCAAGACGCTTGATCATGGGCGCCACATACAGATGGCGGCCAAAAAGGAAGTCCGGGTTGCGCCCACTGACAATAGATAAATAGAGGACGGCATCCAAGGCACCAGAAATCTGCTGTGCACTTCCCGGAAAACCGATCAGGGGCCGGGAGCAGTACGCCTTCAAGCGGTCAACGGCCGTAGCAGCATCCGTGGAGTGTACCAGCGATCCCCCTACGAAAAAAGCATCCACCCCCGCGCTTTCGTACCGGGATATCTGCATCTTCAGC